>DASVWY010000194.1:0-17280 GCA_036392975.1 Solirubrobacterales bacterium
AAGGCGCTCTTCGACCAGGAGAACAAACTCACCGGCAAAGATGAGCTGCGCATCTACGACGCCGCCAGCGACACCTCGCAGCCGATCGCCGCCGACGTCAGGGGCGTGGCGGGGCAGGGCGAGGACCTGAGCCGCGTCTACTTCGTCTCCGACGAGGCGCTGCCCGGGGCGGGCGCCAACAGCCCCTGGGGCGAGGAAGCGGTCGCCGGGCAGCCCAACCTCTACCTCTGGGAGGAAGGCGAGGGCGAAGGCGAAGCGGAGGTGAGCTTCGTGGCGACCCTGCTGGAGAGCGATACGGGGAAATTAGAGCCGGGAACGGACCAGGAGGCCTACATCATCGGCAATCCCGGCACCTATTCTCGCGGCACCCGCGCCAGCGCCGACGGCTCGGCCTTGGCGTTCAACTCGCGGGCGCCGCTGACCGATTTCGACAACACCGAACCGGCGAGCGGCAAGCCGGCGGTCGAGGTCTACCGCTACGACGCGCAGGCGGGCGAGCTCGCCTGCGTCTCCTGCAACCCGAGCGGGGCGCGTCCGCGCGGGCGCGAACTGCGCGAGGCCTACACGCGGCCGGCCGAGGACCACCCGACGAAAGTAATCGCCGCCGCCTGGATCCGGGGCTGGGAGCACCCGCTGCACGCCTCGCGGCTGCTCTCGGCCGACGGGGAGCGCCTCTTCTTCAACGCCCGCGACGCGCTGCTGCCGCGCGACACCAACGGCGCCGACGACGTCTACCAGTGGGAGGCGCCGGGCAGCGGCTCCTGCAGCACTGCGAGCCCCTCCTACTTCCCGCAAAGCGGCGGCTGCCTGGACCTGATCTCCTCGGGCAAGAGCCCGACCAACTCCGAGTTCATGGAAGCGAGCCCCGACGGCGCAGACGTATTCTTCACCACCGAAGCGGGCCTGCTGCCCCAGGACCCCGGCTCGGTCGACCTCTACGACGCCCGCGTCGGCGGCGGCTTCCCCCAACCGGTTCCCGCGCCGCAGTGCGCCGGGGAAGCCTGCCAGGTCGCCCCGCCGCCGCCCGACGATCCGACCCCGGCCTCGGCCTCCTTCCGCGGCCCCGGCGACCCGGCGCCGGTCAAAGCGCGCGGGCGCCGCTGCCCCAAGGGCAAGCGAGCGGTGCGCCGCAACGGAAGCAGGCGCTGCGTGAAGCCGAAGGTGCGAGGCAACAAGCGCCGAGCCAACGCCAAAGGGAGGACGGGACGATGAAGCGACTGATCGCGACACTCACTCTCGCCCTGGCCCTCGCCCTGCCGGCGTCCTCGCAGGCCACCTATCCCGCCCAGGGCAACTTCGGCATCCACGGCTTCGACAACGTCTTCAGCGACGAGGACGGCACGATCGCCACCCAGGCGGGCTCTCACCCCTTCGCCGCGACCTTCAAGCTGCTCGCCAACCTCGACGGAGAAGGCGGGCCCGAAGGTCGTTTCAAGGATCTCCACGTGACCGTGCCGAGAGGCTTCATCGGCGACCCGAGCGCCTACCCGCGCTGCTCGACCGCCGACTTCCTGAGCATCGACTTCGAAGGCTCCGGCGTCAACCTCTGCCCTCTGGACACCACGGTGGGGATCTCGGGGACCGCGGCGTCGACCCCCGACCAGTGGTTCTCGGCGCCGGTCTTCAACCTCGTCCCGCCCCCCGGGGTGCTGCTGCGGATCGGCTTCCGGGCGCTGGTGCCGAACATCGTCGTCGACATCCGCCTCTCCACCGAGCCCCCCTACGTGCCGGTGGCCACGTCCGCCAACACCCCCCAGATATCCCCCCTGTTCGCCAACAAGACCCAGCTGTGGGGCGATCCCTCCGATCCCGCCCACGACGACGTGCGCGGCCCCTGCGGCTCGCGCCTGGAAGTGGGCCTGCCCGCCGATGACCTCGAGGCCTTCGAGTTCAAAGGCACGGGCAAAACCTGCCCCGTCTCTCCGCGCCCCGCGCCCTTCCTCACTCTGCCGACCTACTGCGCCGGGGCGCTCACCTCGAGCTATGAGACGCGCTCCTGGGAAGGCGACGTCGACACCGGCTCGGTCGTCCTGCACGACGCCGGCGGCAACCCCCAGCCCTTCACCGGCTGCGGCAAGCTCGCCTTCGAGCCCCAGGTCCGGGCCAGGGCGTCGAGCGAATCGGCGGAGACCGGCTCTGGCTTTGAGTTCGGCGTCTCCTTCGCCGACGAAGGGCTGAAGAGCATCGAGGGCCTCGCCCAGTCCCACGCAAAGAAAGCCGTCGTCACCCTGCCCGAGGGGATGACGATCAACCCCTCGGTCGGCGAAGGGCTCGAGGTCTGCACGCCCGCCCAGATCGACCGCGAGACGCTTCACTCAGAACCGGGCGCGGGCTGCCCCAACGGCTCCAAGCTCGGCACCCTGCGGGTCAACACGCCGCTGCTGGAGGAGTCGATCGAGGGCTCGGTCTTCCTCGCCCAGCAGGACGACCCGAGGACCCCCGCGCCGGGCGCCGAGAATCCCTTCGACTCCCTGATCGCGCTCTACCTGGTGCTGCGCAACCCCAACCTCGGCATCCTCGTCAAGCTCGACCTCAAAGTCGAGCCCGACCCCGAGACCGGGCAGCTGCGCGCCACCCTCGACGACAGCCCCCAGTTGCCCTTCTCGAGCTTCGAGTTCCGCTTCAAAGAAGGGGCCAGGGCGCCGCTGATCACGCCGCCCACCTGCGGCACCCACACCACCGAGGCGAAGTTCTACCCCTGGTCGGACCCGGGGACGCCGACCACCGTGACCTCCTCCTTTGAGATCACCTCCGGCGTCGGCGGCGGGCCCTGCCCCGCGGGCGGCGTGCCGCCCTTCAGGCCCCACTTCCAGGCCGGCTCGCTCAACAACAACGCCGGCTCCAACACCGACTTCAGCATGCGCCTGGTTCGCTTCGACGGCGAACAGAACATGACCAAGTTCTCCTCGGTGCTGCCCCCGGGCGTGATCGGCTCGCTGGTCGGCGTGGACAAATGCCCAGACGCGGCGCTGGCGCTCGCCAAGTCAAAGACCGGGCGCGATGAGATCGCCTCGCCCTCCTGCCCGGCCAACAGCCGGATCGGCCGCACCCTGGCCGGAGCGGGAGTGGGCGGCGCGCTCACCTACGTGCCCGGCCAGATCTACCTCGCCGGCCCCTACAAAGGCGCGCCCCTCAGCGTGATCGCGATCACCCCCGCGGTCGCCGGCCCCTTTGACGCCGGCACGGTCGCCGTCCGCCTCGGCCTCACGCTCAACTCCAAGACCGCCGAAGTCGAAGTCGACGGCTCGGCCTCCGATCCGATCCCCCACATCCTCAACGGGATCATCTTGAAGACGCGCGAGCTGCGCGTCTACGTCGACCGCCCGAGCTTCATCCGCAACCCGACCTCATGCGAGGAATCGAGCGTCAAAGCCCAGCTCTTCGGCTCCTTCCTGGACATCCCGAGTCCGCTCGACGACGTCCCGGTGGACCTCTCGACCCGCTACCAGGCCGCCAACTGCCTCAACCTCGGCTTCAAGCCCAAGCTCGCCCTGAAGCTGATCGGCGGCACCGGCCGCGGCGGGCACCCGGGGCTGAAAGCCACCTACCGCCCCAGGCCCGGCGACGCCAACGTCGAGGGACTCGTCGTCCGCCTGCCCCGCTCGGCCTTCCTCGACCAGGCCCACATCCGCACGATCTGCACCAGGGTCCAGTTCGCCGCGGACCAATGCCCCAAAGGAGCCCAGTACGGCTTCATCGAAGCCCACACGCCGCTGCTCGAAGAACCGCTCACCGGACCGGTCTGGCTGCGCTCCTCAGACCACAAGCTGCCCGACCTGGTCTTCGACCTGCACGGCATCGTCGACATCGAGGTGGCGGCCCGCATCGACTCCGCCAAGGGCGGCATCCGCTCCACCCTCACCGACCTCCCCGACGCGCCCCTCTCCAAAGTGGTCCTGAGGATGCAGGGCCAAAGGAAGGGATTGATCGTCAACTCCCGCGACCTCTGCCTGCGCCCCTCCCGCGCCCAGGTGCGCTTCGCGGGCCAGAACGGCAAGGTCCACAAGGCCGGTTCGGTGATGGCGGCGCAGTGCGCGAAGGGGAAGCGGAAGAGGTAGAGCCCCCGACCCTCCTCGGAACGGAGCCGCGGTGCTCCCAGCAACCGCTAAGGTTGATTCCAGCGCCCGGATAGCTCAGTTGGTAGAGCACTTCCATGGTAAGGAAGGGGTCACGAGTTCGAGTCTCGTTCCGGGCTTCTCGAGCGCCACGACAGGGAGCGCTTCGGCCCCCTCGATTTGCAGGGTCCTTTCCCGGCCTCAGTGACGCGCGCGACGCGCGCCTGCCTCACCCAGAGGCACGCTTCTGTTTGACGATCTACGGCGATAGACAACCACGTTTATAATTCCCTCGGCGTGCAGGGGCGGGGAATAGACGAGGCCGCGGAGCCGCCAGACGATTTCGCCAGTGGTTTCGAGACCGCCTTTGCGCGCCTGCAGGTCCGACTCGAGGAGGTGTGCGCGAGCGAGGCCGATTGGCCCACGGGGATGGCGGTGGCGATCCGCGCCGCACTCGAGTTCGCCGCCTCCGACCCCGCAGCCGCGCAGACGCTGACCAACGAGGCGATGGCGGCCGGGCGCGACGGCATCGCCCGCCGGGAGCGACTGCTCGCCTACGCGGGCGAGGCGCTGGCGCGCGGGCGCCGGCATTGTCGGGACGGGACTGAGCTGCCGCAGAGCACCGAGCGCGCCGTCGCCGGCGGCGTAGTTGGCCTGATCGCCGAGCGTTTGGCGACAGGCCGAGCGGCCGAGCTTCCCGCCCTCGTGCCCGACGCAATTCAGTTCGCGCTCACCCCCTATCTCGGGGCCGAGGAGGCGACTCGCATCGCCGCTTCGGCTCGTTAGGCTCTGCGGCCAATGGACTTCGCCCTCAGCGACGAGCAGGAGGATTTCGTCGACGCGATCCGGCGCTTCTGCGACCACGAGTGCGGGACGCGCGACCAGCGCGAGCGGCTGACCGACTCCTACCGCAAGCACCACAACGAGACCATCTACAAGCAGATGGCCGAGCTGGGCTGGCTCGGCCTGACGATCCCCGAGGAGTACGGCGGCTCGGGCGGCTCGATGCTCGACGCCTGCATCTTCATGGAGGAGACCTCGCGGGCGCTGGCCCCGATCGGCGGCTACGCGACGACCCTGATCGTCGCCGGCGCGACCAAGCGCTTCGGCACGGAGGAGCAGAAACGGGAGATCCTCGGCGGCATCGCCGCGGGCGCCGTCGAGGCGATCGCAATGACCGAGCCAGAGGCCGGCTCCGACGTCGGCGCCCTCACCACCTCCGCCGAGCAGGTCAACGGCGGCTTCGTCCTCAACGGGCAGAAGGTCTTCTGCTCCAACGCCCACATCGCCGACCACGTCTTGATCGTCTGCCGCACGACCAAGGGGCCCAACAAGCACGAGGGTCTTTCGATGATCTGGGTCCCGCGGGAGGCCGACGGGCTGGAGATCATCCCGATCAAGACGATGGGCGGCGAAGAGACCAACCACCTCTACCTGACCGACGTCGAGGCGCCGGCCGAGGCCGTCCTCGGCGAGGTCGACCTGGCCTGGACGCAGCTGATGGCCGGATTGAACGTCGAGCGGCTGATCCTCGCCGCGACGATGCTCGGCATCGCCCAGCTGGTCTTCGACGAGGTGATCGTCTACGTCAAGGAACGCAAGCAGTTCGGCCGCCCGATCGGCTCCTTCCAGGCGCTCCAGCACCGCATCGCCGACATGGCGACCGAGATCGAGGCGGCGCGCCTGATGACCCGCTGGGTCGCCACCCTCACCGATGAGGAGCCGGACACGATGCTGCCCCGCGAGGCCTCGATGGTGAAGCTCTACGTGACCGAGGTCTGCAAACGCGCCGCCGTCGACGGGATGCAGATGATGGGCGGTTACGGCTACGCCTCCGAGTACGACATGGAGCGCCTCGTCCGCACCGCGATGGTCTCGACCATCTACGGCGGCACCTCCGAGATCCAGCGCAACATCATCGCCAAGACCTTCGGCCTCTGAGCGTCTCGGGGCGACTTAGTCGGGTATATCCCGACTAAGTCGCCCTAAAGGCCGGGGTGAGGACGCCGATGACCTCGTTCGGCCTCTCGAAGACCTGCCGATAGGACAGCCGCACCACATCAAATCCCAGCGCTCGCAGCTTCAGATCGCGGTCATGGTCATCCTCAAATGCTGTCCTGCCCCGGTGGAACTTCGGGAAGCGGATCCCCGCCCGCCGCGAGGCGATCGGGCACGGTGTCGAGCCGCCAGGTCGGGCGCCCGCCGCTCGACCTCGCGCGCCAGCGCCAGGGCGGCGCGGCGCACAGCGAGGAAGTCCCAGCGCGGTTCGATCCGCACGTTGACATGGATCCCCTTCGAGCCGGAGGTCTTCGGGTAGCCGCGCAGGCCGTGGTCGTCGAGCACCTCGCGGACGACCTGGGCGGTGCGGCGGACATCGTCCCAGCCGATCCCCTCCGTTGGGTCGAGGTCGACGCGCAGCTCGTCGGGACGATCGAGGTCGGCGCGCCGCGCCGGCCATGGGTTGAAGTCGATCACGCCGAGGTTGACCGGCCCAGACCAGGTGCGCGGCGTCGTTGGCGACCAGCTCCTCGGCCGTGCGGCCGGAGGGGAAGGAGACGGTCGCGGTCTGCAGCCACTCGGGGATGCTCCTGGGCACCCGCTTCTGCCAGATCGGCTCCTCCATGATCCCGTTGACGAAGCGCTTCATCACCGTCGGCCGCTCGCGCAGGTGGACCAGCGCCGGCTCGGCTAGCGCCAGGTAGTACTCGACGAGGTCGAGCTTGGTCCAGCCCGGCTTCGGGAAGTAGACCTTGGCCGGGTTGGAGAGCGGCACCTCACGGCCGGCGACCTCGAGCATCGTGTATTGGCTCTTGGCCATCGCCGCTTGAGGGTAGCCCGACGAAGGCGTCGCGCCCGGCCCGCGCACGGAAGGGCTCCAGCTCGGCCCGCTGGCGTCCCGCGCGCTCGATCAGGCCCTCGAAGTCGACGCTCGGCAGCCGCGCCGCCAGGCCGGCGTAGTCACGCAGGTTCGCCCAGAGGATCTTCTTGCCCTCGATCCCCATCGCCAGGGCATCCAGCTCGACGAAGCGGCTGAGGGGCGAGTAGCCGCGCAGCTGCCCGTTCAGCTTGAGCCGGCCGAGCCGCTCCGCCGCGATCGCCAGCGGCGGCTTCAGCCGGTCCCGCCCGATCCCGAGCCGGGCCATGATCCCTTCGAAGGTCTCGACGTCCTCGGCGATCGCGGTCGCCACCCGCTCCAGCGCTTCGCCGAGCGGCGTGCCCTCGTTCTGGCCCCGGGCGCGCCGCGCCAGTTCGCGCCAGCCGACGCCCAGCGCAAGCTGGTCGTTCATATAGATGGCGAGGAACCTGTCTTCGCTCTCCCCCATGGGATGGGACTACCCGCGGACCCGGCGGCGAAGCGCCGAGCCGTTTCCGCCTCAACCGTCGGGGGTAGGCGCTGGGGGTGGACGCGCACGCCATCCAGGACGAGCGCCGGATCGACGCCGTCGACGGTTACGCGGAGCCGGCCGAGCGGCCGCCCCTGCTCTCCTACGCGATCCTGGCCGCAGTCTTCAACGCCCTTTTTGCGGGCGGCCTGCTTGCCGCGAAGCGCAGCGGCCGGGCGCTGCCGGAGCGGGTCGGCGGCGGCGACCTGGTCCTGATCGGCGTCGCCTCCCACAAGCTCAGCCGCCTGCTCTCCAAGGACAAGGTGATGAGCCCCTTGCGGGCGCCCTTCACCGAGCTGGAAGGCAGGGGCGGACCCGCCGAGTTGGAGGAGCGCTCGCGCGGGCGCGGCGCTCGCAAGGCGATCGGCGAGCTCCTCATCTGCCCCTACTGCCTCGGCCTCTGGGTGGTGGCCGCCTTCGCGCTCGGCCTCCTCTTCGCGCCGCGGCTGACCCGCTTCCTGGCAGCCGTCTTCTCGGCGCTGACGATTTCCGACTTCCTCCAGATCGCCTACAAGGCCGCCGAGGAGAAGGGCCTCGGCTGAGCTCAGTAGGCGGTGTTGCGGGAGCGGGAGCGGGGGATCGCCTTGTAGCGGGGGGCCTGGCCGCGGGTCCAGAGGACGTAGTCGACTTGGGCGGGGGAGAGGGCCTCGCTGAGGGAGGCCAGCTGCTCGACGGCGTGGACGGCGCAGGCGCGCAGCTCGACCTCCTCCGCTGAGCCGTGCTCGAGCAGCTCGCCGGCTTCGATCGTCCGTTCGAGCGCCGGGTCGAGGCGCAGGATTCCGTCGACGCGAAGCACGTGCGGGACCAGGTTGTCGGCGAAGGCGGTGAGCCGCTCCTCTTCGCCCAGCGCGACCGCGCCGCTGCGGTTGAGGTCGGCCGGGACCAGCTGCGCGCGCTTGAAGAAGGGAACCGGCTGCCCCTCATAGGTCGAGACGTCGGCGAAGGCGTCCCACTCCGAGAGGAGCCCGGCGAGGGCCGGCGCCGAGCCCGCGGCCGCCTCGACCACCGCCGCGAAGCTGCCGCCGTGCTCGGCGCTGACGTGGGCGCCGACGTCGCGCAGGGACGCCGCGTAGTCGCGCATCAGCGGGTGCTCGGGGTCCTGGCCGACGACGCGCGCCACGTCGGCCGCCGAGATCCCGCTCAGCTCCGCGGCGGACCAGGCGCCGCGGTCGCGGAACCGCTCGGTCACCGCCGCTGCGATCGTGAAGTAGCCGCTGTGTCCCGGGCGCTTGCGGATCGTCGGCCACCAGCCGGAGCCGAAGTTGATCGCGTCGAGGCAGATCGCGAAGGCGGCATGCAGCTCCAGGTCGCCCTCGACGATCTGCGTCGCCGGGTCGGCCTGGGGCGGGTCGAGCGCGGCCGGCAGGCCGGCTGCGTAGGCCTCGATCGTCGATTCGTCTATCGAGACGGCCGCCGCCCGCGCCGCCACCCAAGCGCAGGCGGCGCGGACGCGGTTACAGAGGTTGGTCGTCTCCTCGCGCATCGGCGCGAAGCCTCGCACCGGAGCCGCCTGTGTCGCCTTTTACCCCCCATAGGCCCGAAAAGGCGACACAGAAGGTGGCGGCTTGGCGGGAACAGCGGCCGGGTATGTCCTGCGCAAGGACGGCGCCCGAACCGATGCGGACCTACTTCCACAGCTGCCCGGTCGAGACCGACCCGGCCAGCCTGCTCGACCCGGAACGGCAGTTCACGACCCCTTGGGGATCGCCGAACCACGGCCACTGCGACAAGTGCGGGGGCGAGAGCAGCGTGCGCTACGAGTGCAAGTCCTGCCTCGAAGACGGCGCCGAATCCGACTGCCCCGCCTGCGAGGGCCGAGTCCACTTCGAGGGGGTCTGCCCAGCCTGCGAGGGCACCGGCGTCATCGACCGCACCCGCCGGCGCGGCATCGCCGTCTTCCCCAGCCGCGCCGGCCTCTACCGCTACCTGGCCGAGCGCGACGCGGACGTCGGCGAGAGGGTGATGGTCGAGCTGGAAGGCGAGCTGAGCGACGACGGCGACCTCGACGCCGACGCCGGCGCGCTGCTGATCCATCCCCGCCGCATCGTCGCTGTCCGGCCCTTCGACCGGGAGCTGTTCGCCTCGATCCAACAGCGACTGGCGGTTGAGACCGGCGGCTGACGCCGGCGTCTGCCGTTGATTAGTCCTGATTTCTCGACTAGCCTTCGGTCAAATGGAAGGCGGCGGAGGACAGGACCGAATCACCCTGATCACGCTGGGCCCGCAGGGCACCTGCCACGAACGGGCCTGTCGCGAATACATGGCCTTCCAGGGGGTCGACGACTACCGGTTCGAGCTGATCACCGACTTCCACGTCGGCCTCGAGATGCTGCGCGAGGCGCCCGGCCCCACCTTCCTGGTCCAGTGCAGCGCCCACCCGAAGGTGCACGAGATCACCGAGAAGTACTGGAAGGAGGTCTGGGTCGTCGACACCTTCATCTACCCGACCAAGCACCTGGTCGTGCTGACCCGGCGCGAGGTCGAGAAGTCGCGCTCGCTGGGGATCGTCCCCGCCACCAAGGGCTACGTCGACCTCTCGCAGTGGGACGAGGTGATCGACGTCCCCTCCAAGCCGCTCGTCGGCGAGGAGCTGCTGCGCGGCCGCTACGACTCCGGCCTCACCCACATCGAGCACCTGCACGAGCACCCGGACGAGCTGCGGCTCGACCTCGACATCGGCGAAATCGACACCACCTGGGTCGTCTACGGGCGCGAGAAGCGCTTCGCCGGCGAGGTGATCGGCATCCCCTCGGCCGAGCTCTTCCACGCCCCTCAGCCGACCCTGTAGATCTCCCACTCGTCGGGCACGCCCTTCAGCGAGTGGCTGCCGAAGGGGTCGAACTCGACCGCCGATCCGACCGCGAGGTCGCGGACCGTGCGCGAGGCGAGCACCGTGCCGCCGTCGGCCAGCGCCGCGATCCGGGCCGCGACGTGAACGGCGATGCCGCCGACGTCGTCGTCCATCAGCTCGACCTCGCCGGTGTGCAGGCCGGCGCGCACCTCGACCCCCAGCGCCGGCAGGTCGTCGGCAATCGCCCGCGCGCACTCCGCCGCCCGGGTAGGGCCGTCGAAGATCGCCAGGAAGCCGTCGCCGGTCGTCTTCACCTCACGGCCGGCGTACCGGCCCAGCCGCTCCCGCACCAGCTCCTGGTGCGCCTCGAGCAGCTCGCGCCAGCGCCGGTCGCCGAGCTCGGTCGCGAGGCGGGTGGAGTCGACGATGTCGGTGAACAGCACCGTCGCCAGCACCCGCTCCGGCGCCGCCCCCGGCCGCACTCCGGTCAGGAACTCCTCGATCTCGTCGAGCGCCTCGGCGCCGCCGTCGCCGACCCAGGGGAAGTGGTCGACCCCCTCCAGCTCGACGTAGCGGCTGCCCTCGATCCGCTCCGCCAGCCAGCGCGCGGCGCGGTAGTTGACCGCGTGGTCGCCGCGGCGCTGCAACAGCAGGGTAGGTGCCTGGATCAGCGGCAGGGTCTCGCGGACGTCGGTGTCGAGGAAGGTCTTGAAGAGCTGCTCGACCCGCATCGGGCTGGCCGCCTGGCGCTCGAGCCGGGCCTGGGCCTCGCGGGCGCGCGGGTCGGCGGCGAGGCTCGGGGAGAAGACGTCGATCGTCGCCCCCTGGCCCCAGAAGGGGGACATCAACTCCCGGTTGGCTTCGAGCAGCGCCTCCTTCGAGGGCGCCCACGGGTAGTCGTCGGCCCAGGTCGACCGCGCCATCGCCCCCCACAGCACCAGCGCCGAAGTGCGCTCGGGGTAGGTGGCGGCGAAGAGCATGCACATCGTCGATCCCTCCGACATCCCGAAGAGGGCGGCTCGCTCCGAGCCGGCGGCGTCCATCACCGCGCGGGCGTCGTCCATCCGCTCCTCCAGCGTCGCCCCGTCCTTGACCGGATCCGAGAGGCCGACCCCACGCCGGTCGAAGGGGATCACGCGGGCGAACGAACCGAGGCGGCGCATGAAGTGCGCCTGGGCCGGGCTCTCCCAGAGCAGGTCGAGGTGGGAGACGAAGGGGAAGGCGACGACCAGGTCGACCTCACCCTCGCCGAACACCTGGTAGGCGATGCTGGAGTCGCCGCTGCGCGCGTATCGAGTCTCAGGCGGCATCGCAACTCACACTACGCCCCTCCACCCGGAGGGTGAGTTCGCGTTTAGTCACGCATAGCGAGACAAAACGCGAACTCGGCTCGGCGGGGGGAGGGGTCTTAGCCGGCCTCGTAGGCCGGCTCGGTCGGACCCTGCGCCGGTTCCTCCTGCCCCTGCGGCATCGGCGCTTCCCGCATCACGACGACCGCGATGACGAAGGCCGCCGCGACCAGGGCGGCGCCGACCAGGTAGGCGAGGTGAAAGCCCGAGTTGAGCGCCGCGTCGAAGCTCCCCTCGCCGCGCAGACCGTCGGTGCGCTCGCTCGCCAGCGTCGCCAGCACCGCGAGGCCGATCGCGCCGCCGACCTGGGCGGCGGTGTTGACCACGCCCGAGGCCAGGCCCGAGTCCTCGGGGGTCGCGCCCGACATCGCCAGCGTCATCAGCGACGGGAACGAGGTCCCGATCCCGACGCCGACGATCAGCATCGGCGGCAGGATGTCGGCCGCGTAGCTGCCGTCGACGGGCGTCCGCGCGAACAGCAGCAGGCCGACGCCGATCATCACCAGGCCCGGCAGCAGCGTCCGCCGCGGACCGAAGCGCATGATCAGCCTCTCCGAGAAGCCGAGCGAGAGCGTTCCCATCACCAGCGTCGCCGGCAGGAAGGCGAGGCCGACCTGGAGCGGGTCGTAGCCGAGGATCTGCTGCATGTAGAGGGCGCCGAGGAAGAACATCGAGAACATGCCGGCGACCAGCAACGCCTGCGCCGCGTTGGCGCCGGAGACGTTGCGGGAGCGGAAGAGGCGCAGCGGCATCAGCGGGTTGGCGATCCGCGCCTGGCGCCAGATGAAAACCGCGCTCAGGGCCAGCGACACGGCGCCGAGGAGGAGCGTCTGGGTAGCCCCCCAGCCGACCTCGCTGACCTCGAGAATCGTGTAGGTGCCGAGCATCAGCGAGGCGGTGATCAGCACCGCGCCGGGGATGTCCGCGCCCTCGCCGAAGCCGATCCCCTCGTGCGGCTCGACCAGCCGCATCGCCAGGAAGGCGGTGAGCAGACCGACCGGCAGGTTGATGAAGAAGATCCAGTGCCAGCTGATCGCCTCGGTGAGGACGCCGCCGGCGAGCAGCCCGATCGTGCCGCCCGCCGAGGCGACGAAGCCGTAGACGCCGATCGCTTTCGCCTGCTCGCGCGGCTCCGGGAACATGGTCACGATCATCCCCAGGATCACGGCCGAGGTGAGGGCGCCGCCGATCCCCTGCACGAAGCGCGCCCCGACCAGCATCTCCTGGCTCTGCGAGACGGCGCAGAGCAGCGAGGCGCCGACGAAGATCGCCAGGCCGGTGAGGAAGACGCGGCGCTGGCCGATCAGGTCGCCGAAGCGGCCGGCAAGCAGCAGCAGGCCACCGAACGGGATCAGGTAGCCGTTGACGACCCAGGCCAGGTCGCTCTGCGAGAAGCCGAGGTCGTCCTTGATCGAGGGCAGCGCGACGTTGACGATCGTGATGTCGAGGACGATCATCAGCATGCCCGCGCAGAGCACGTAGAGCGCGAGCCAGCGGTTGCGGTCGGTGGGGGCGGCCTGGGTGTCCATGGGGTCCTTCCGGTCGATGGTTGGCGATGGCTGCCGTCAACCAAAGAGACTGAGCGGGGCGCCGAAACTCATCGGCGGCGAGAAGAGATTAAAGCGGTAGCTCCTCCGGCAGGCCGAAGCGCTCGAAGGCGGCGGCGAGGCGGCCCGGGTCAAACGGCTGCTCCGGCAGCCTGGCGATGACCTCGCGGTCGGGATCCTCGGTGGAGCGGGTGAGGAAGGCGTCGACCTCGCTGATCTTCTCGCCGCGGATCGTCAGCACGTTGAGGGCGAAGCGGCGGAAGGACTCGGTCTCCGGGTCCCAGCTGTAGAAGGCGAGCGCCTCCTGGCCGTTGGCCCGGGTGCGGATGTGGCGCCATCGCCACTGGCCCGAGAGCGGCCAGCCGGCGAGGAAGATCGCGATCTCCTCGCGGCCGCGGAACCAGGTTTGCAGCGGCGGCATCGTGAAGGCCGCGTCCTCGGTCAGCATCGCGACCACCGCCTCGACGTCGCCCCGTTCCCAGGCGTCGACGTAGCTCTCGACCACCTCGCGGACGCCGTCGTCGCCGAGCGCCCGCAGGGTCTCCTGCTGGCTGCGCTGCGGGGTTCGCTCCTCGACCGTCGCGCGGGCCCGTTGCAGGGCGCTGTTGATCGAGGCGGTGCTGGTGTCGAGCATCGCCGCCGCCTCCTTGGCGGAGAAGCCGAGCACCTCGCGCAGGATCAGAGCCGCGCGCTGGTTCGCCGGCAGGTGCTGGAGGGCGGCGACGAAGGCCAGCTCGACGCTCTCGCGCTGCTCGTAGCGGGCCTCGGGGGCCGCGTAGCCATCCTCGATCCCGATCGCCTCGTCGGGGTAGGGCTCGACCCAGGTCGACTCGACCAGCGGCTCGCCGGGGCCACCGTGCGGGTCCGAGGGCGCGTAGTCGATCGGCAGCACCCGCTTCGGGCGCCGCCCGATCGCATCGAGGCAGGCGTTGGTGGCGATCCTGTAGAGCCAGGAGCGCAGCGAGCTGCGCCCGGCGAACTTCCCCAGCCCGCGCCAGGAGCGCAGCAGCGCCTCCTGCAACGCGTCCTCGGCGTCGTGGGTCGAGCCGAGCATCCGGTAGCAGTGGGCGTGCAGCTCGCCGCGGTGCGACTCGACCAGGCGCTGAAAGGCGTCCTCGTTCCCGTTCTGGGCGGCCGCGAGCAGCTCCGCCTCCTGGGCGGTCGCGCCTATCGCGTCGGCTGCCATCGTCCCAGGGTAGCTAGGCCCAGACCGCGTCGAGGAACGCCGCCAGCTCCCCCGTCAGGCGCTCGGGCCGCAGCCGCCACTCGAGGATCGAGTCCGCCTCCACGAGCGTCCCGTTCGGCAGCTCCTCCGCCAGCATCCCCGAGTCGCTGAAGGGGTGGACCGGGTCGCGCGGGTGGCCGACGATCAGCGCCGGCTGCTCGATCTGGCGACGCTCGTCGCGGTGCGGCGCGGTCTCGCCCAGCAGCAGCCCCTCCAGCACTGCCCCCGACGGGCTCGGGCTCTGGCGCACGAAGTCGAGGCCGATGTCGACCACGTGGTGGGTGCGGGGGACGGCCGAGGTAACGCGGGCGAGCAGCTCGAAGGCGGGGCGCGCGAGGCGCAGGCCGAGCAGGAGCGGGGCGAAGGCGCCGGCGACCCCGGGCAGGGCGTTGTCGAGGACCGGCATCTCGATGAAGAGGGCGCGCACCCGCTGCGGCTGGTGCACGGCCAGCTCGAGGGCGACGTTGGCGCCCAGCGAGGTGCCGCCAACCACCGCCGATGGCTGTTCGAGGTGGTCGAGCAGCGCCGCCAGCTGGCGGGCGAAGAGCGGCATCGAGTAGAGCCGCAGGTCCTCGGGCCGATCCGAGCGGCCGTGGCCCAACAGGTCGACGCACACGACCCGGTTCCCGTGCTCGGCCAGCTCCGGCCCGAGCTTCTCGAACATGCGCCGGTTCATCAGCAGGCCGTGGATCAGGACCAGCAGCCGATCCCCCGCGCCGTAGGAGTCGTACTCGATCCGGTGACCCTCGTAGTGGAACGCGCCGGTGGCGCGTATCTGACCGGTGGGCTGTGGCTTGGTTGCGGTGGCCATTCGACTCTTTCGTGGGCGCGCTGGAGCTTTGCGGACGCTGCGGGCATATTGCCAAGCCCGACCGATTAGTTCCGGCCACTGCGCCGGTCTCTATTAGTGAAATGCCGAAACGCCCTTCCAATCCCGTCGTCCACCTCGAGCTGCACACCGGCGACCGGTCATCCGCCCGCGCCTTCTACGCCGGGCTCTGCGGCTGGCGCTCGCGGCGGGTCGAGGCGGGCGGCGGGTCGTACCTGGCGCTGGAGCTGGCCGACGGTTTCTGCGGCGGCATCGTCGAGTGCGGGATCGGCCGGCCGCTGTGGCTCCCCTACGTCGAGGTCGGCGAGATCGGCGCCGCGACCGAGCGGGCGCGCGAGCTGGATGCGAAGGTCCTGTTGGAGCCCAGAGAGGGGCCCGCCGGATGGCGCAGCGTCGTCTCGTCCCCGGCCGGCGGCGAGGTCGCCTTCTGGCAACGGAAGGGCTAGCGAAAAGGAGATGATCGAGATGGGCTTGAACGACAGCAAGGTCAACGCGACGATCGCGGTAAGCGATCTGGAGCGGGCGAGGCAGTTCTACGAGGGCAGGCTGGGCCTCTCGCCCTCCGGCGGCAGCGAGGGGGCGCAAGTAGTCACCTACGGCTGCGGCGACGGCTCGGAGCTGATCGTCTACGCCTCCGAGCACGCCGGCAAGGCGACCGCGACGGTGGCGACCTGGGAAGTCTCGGACCTGGAGCAGCTGGTCGACGAGCTCAGCTCGAAAGGGGTCGAGTTCGAGCAGTACGACGAGCCGCTGAAGACCGACGAGCGGGGCATCCTCCGCTCCGAGGAGGGGCTCGTCGCCTGGTTCGAGGATCCCGACGGCAACACCATCGCCGTAGGCCAGTTCGGCTAAGCGCCGTGTGCGCCGGCACAGCTCGACGACCGCGCAGCGCATGCACGGTCGTCGAGCTCCCCCTGTGTCCCCCTGTTATTCCCGACCGGAGGCCCCCAGTCCAGGCCCCCGGTCGGTGTCGGCTCTCCCTGGCTCTAGCTTGGAAAGCCGCCCTCTGAAACACTCGGGTCCCGAGGAAGTTGCGCCGGTTACTTGCTGCCCTGAAAGCGCTTTCGAAGCGCCTCCAGGCGGCGCCCCAGCTCGGCCTCGAAGCCGCGCTCGGTGGGCTGGTAGAAACGCCGGCCCTCCAGCCCTGGCGGCAGCAGCGGCTGGTCGCTGACGCCGCCCGGCTCGTCGTGGGCGTAACGGTAGCCCTCGCCGCGCCCGAGCGCCTTGGCGCCGCGGTAGTGGGCGTCGCGCAGGTAGTCGGGCGGCGCCTGGGCGCCGTTCTCGCGCACCTCGGCGCGGGCGCGGCCGAGCGCTTTGTAGGAAGCGTTCGACTTCGGCGCCAGCGCCAGGTAGACCGCGGCCTGGGCGAGGTTGAGCGCGCACTCCGGCAGGCCGACCCGATCGACCGCGCTGGCGGCGGCGTCGGCGACCAGCAGCGCCTGGGGATCGGCGTTGCCGACGTCCTCGGAGGCGAGGATGACCATGCGGCGGGCGACGAAGCGGGGGTCCTCGCCCCCCTCCAGCATCACCGCCAGGTAGTAGAGCGAGGCGTCGACGTCGGAGCCGCGGGTGGCCTTGATCCAGGCCGAGACGAAGTCGTAGTGGCGATCGCCCTCGCGGTCGTATTCGAGCGCCTTGCGCTGCAGCGCGTCCTCGGCCGCGGCGACGTCGATCGGCTCGCCACGCGAGCGCTCCACCGCCCGCTCCAGGGCGGAGAGGGCGACGCGGGCGTCGCCGCCGGAGCGGTGGGCCAGCATCGCCAGCGCCGCGTCCTGCACCGGCGGCGGCTCGGCCAGGCCGCGCTCGGGGTCCGACAGCGCCCGCCGCAGCAGCTCCTCGACCCGCTCCGGCTCCAGCGGCCGCAGCTCGTAGATCTGGCAGCGCGAGAGCAGGGCCGAGTTGACCTCGAAGTAGGGGTTCTCGGTGGTGGCGCCGATCAGCGTCAGCAGTCCCTCCTCGACCGCCGGCAGCAGCGCGTCCTGCTGGGCCTTGTTGAAGCGGTGGATCTCGTCGAGGAACAGCACGGTGCGCCCGCCGGCCGCCAGCCGGTCGCGGGCCCGGGACATCGCGGCCCGGGCGTCGGCCAGCGTCGCTGAGACCG
>DASVWY010000195.1:0-6483 GCA_036392975.1 Solirubrobacterales bacterium
GAGCGATCAGCAGGATGCCGGCGGCGATGTGCAGGCCGAGCATGTTCTATATCCGCCCAAAGGGGTCGGGATTCGGCTTGCTGATGCGGAAAAGCACTATGTAGCAAGTTGTCACAATGTGGGTGTATAACAGCGGTTGCACGCGAATCGCGCGGGTGCCGATCCCGTGTGCCGCCGGCGCGCGTGGGACCTCCGAATGCTGAACAGCTACCTGCCGATACTCGTCTTCGCCTTCTTGGGCTTGATCGTGGGCACCGCCTTCGTCCTGCTGAACCACGTGATCGGGCCGAAGCGACCGTCGCGCGCGACCGCGGCGAGCCGCCGTCAGAGGGAGCCGTATGAGTCCGGGATCCCGGTCAGCGCCTCGCACGGGCTGCGCTTTGGGATCAGCTTCTACCTGATCGCGATGCTGTTCATCCTCTTCGACATCGAGGTCGTCTTCCTCTTCCCGATCGGGGTGATCCTGAAGGACGCCGACAGCCTCTTCGTGCTCGGCGAGCTGGTCGTCTTCGTCGTCCTACTGCTGATCGCCTTCGTTTACGTCTGGCGGAAGGGGGCCTTGGATTGGAGGTAGAGCGCCAGACGATGCGGACGCGCCAGCTGCGCGCCCGCGACATGCTGCGCGGCGACCTCGAGGGCGAGGAGCTGGAGCGCTACGTCGAGGAGCGGGTCGTGATGACCCGCTTCGACAAGATGCTCGGCTGGGCGCGCGCCAACTCGATGTTCCCGCTCACCTTCGGCCTCGCCTGCTGCGCGATCGAGGCGCCGATCTCCCTCGTCACCGCTCGCTACGACCTGGCCCGCTTCGGCGCCGAGGCGCTGCGGGCCTCGCCGCGGCAGGCGGACATGATCATCCTCTCGGGCCGGGTCTCGATCAAGATGGCGCCGGTCGTCCGCCGCCTCTACGACCAGATGCTGGAGCCGAAATGGGCGATCTCGATGGGCGCCTGCTCCTCCAGCGGCGGCATGTTCTCCAACTACGCCGTCGTCCAGGGCGCCGACAAGTTCATGCCGATCGACCTTCACATCCCCGGCTGCCCGCCGCGGCCGGAGGCGGTCCTCTACGGCTTCACCAAGCTGCAGCGCAAGATCATGGGCAACCCCGACCAGGGCTGGCGCCAGCGCTACGACGCGGCCGGCACCGAGGAGTGGGCGCGGGGCGGGCCGCGCAGCGAACCGAGCGCGGCGGAGACCGAGGCTTACGAGCGCACCAGGGAGCTGATCCGTGCCTGACGCCCCGGGACTGGAGCTGATCCGGGGCGAGATCGAGCAGGAGCATCCCACCGCGATCCTCGATACCGGCTTCGAGCGCGGCCAGGCGGCGCTGGTGGTGGACCCGGCGCAGATCCTCGCCGTCCTCACCTGGCTGCGCGAGGCGCCCGGCCAGGAATACCGCTTCCTCTCCAGCCTCCACGCCGCCGATTACTTGCCGTCCACCCCACGCTTCGCAGTGCACTACGAGCTCCTGAATCGCGACCGGGTGGAGCGCCTCCGTGTGAAGGCGCCGCTGGCCGACCCCGGCGACGACGCGCTCCCCGAGATCGACTCCTGCGTCGCGATGTTCCCGACGGCCGAGTTCCAGGAGCGCGAGGCCTTCGACTTCTTCGGGATCGTCTTCCGCGGCCACCCGAACCTGAGCCGGATCCTGATGCCCGACGACTACGTCGGCTGGCCGCAGCGCAGGGACTTTCCCGTCGGCGGCGAGCCAGTCACGTTCACGTACAACGAGCGGAGCTATGGCTGAGGCGCAGCTCGACACCGAGGTGATGACGATCAACATCGGGCCGCACCACCCGGCGACGCACGGCGTTCTGCGGCTGGTCGTCGACCTCGAGGGCGAGATGGTTCGCGACCTGAAGCCGCTGATCGGCTACGTCCACACCGGGATCGAAAAGTCCTGCGAGGACAAGAGCTACTGGAAGGTGATCCCGTTCGTGGAGCGGATGGACTACGTCTCCTACTTCTTCCAGATGGAGGCCTTCTGCGGCGCCGTCGAGCGGCTGGTCGACCTCGAGATCCCGCCCCGGGCCAAGTACCTGCGGACGATCTTCCTCGAGCTGAACCGGATCCACTCGCACCTCGTCTGGCTGGGGACGACGGCGCTCGATTTGGGGGCGATCTCGATGCTCTGGTACTGCTTCCGCGAGCGCGACAAGATCCTCGACCTGTTCGAGATGGCGACCGGGCAGCGGATGCACACGCGCTACTTCCAGGTCGGCGGCGTGATCGAGGACATCCCGCTCGGCTTCGAGGCGAAGCTGCGCGAGTTCGTCGCCGAGATGCCGGTCCGGGTCGGCCAGTACGAGGATCTGCTCGACCGCAACGAGGTCTTCCTCTCGCGGACCAAGGGGGTCGGGATCGTCCCGCGCGAGCGGCTGCTGGAGCTGGGCGTGACCGGGCCGCTGCTGCGGGCCGCCGGGGAGCCCTGGGACCTGCGCAAGGCCTTCGACTACCTCGCCTACCCGGAGATGGAGTTCAAGGTCCCGGTCGGCACCGTCGGCGACAACTACGACCGCTACCGGGTGCGGCTGGCGGAGATGGTCGAGTCGGTGCGGATCGTCGAGCAGGCGCTCGACGGATTGCCGCAGGGGCCGCACATCGCCGACGACCGCAAGTACGTGCTGCCGCCGCGCTCGGAGCTGTCGACCTCGATGGAGGCGCTGATCCACCACTTCAAGCTGGTCACCGAGGGCTACCGGGTGGCGCCGGGCGAGGTCTACTACTCGATCGAGTCCCCCCGTGGCGAGCTGGGCTGCTTCGTGCTGGCCGACGGTTCCGCCAAGCCGGCCCGCGTCCACTACCGCGACCCGTCGTTCGTCAACCTGCAGGCGTTCAAGGACATGTCGGTGGGCGGCTACGTCGCCGACATGATCGCCAGCCTGGGAATGCTCGACCCGATCCTCGGCGGGGTGGACCGGTGAGCGAGCTGCCGATCGATCCAGCCGTCTCCGAGGGTCGCGTCCCGGATCGAACGCCGGAGGAGATTCCCGAGCTTCACGAGGTCGGCTGCCCGGACGACCTCCGCGCGGAGATCGAGGAGCGGATGTCGCGGTATCCGGACCGGCACTCGGCCTCGATCCCGGCGCTGTGGGCCGTGCAGCGGCGCTACGGCTGGTGCACGCCGGAGGGGATCAGGCAGGCGGCCGCGGTGATGCGCGTCACCCCCGCCTACCTGGAGTCGGTGGCGAGCTTCTACGACCTGCTCCACACCTCGCCGGTGGGCGAGCACCAGGTCCACGTCTGCACCAACATCAGCTGCTGGATGAGAGGTGGCGACGGGCTGCTCGAAGCCTTCGAGGCCGCGGCGGAGGGCAAGGACGTGTTCGTCAGCGGCTTCGAGTGCCTGGGCGCCTGCGACATCGCGCCGATGGCCTCGATCGACAAGCGCTACTTCGGCCCGCTCGATGCGGACGACGCGGCGGCGGCGGTCGAGCAGCTGCTCGCGGGCGGCGAGGTGCTGCCGGAGAAGGCGCTGGAGCGACGCCCGCTGGCGGGCGACGCCGGCGGCAGCCACCGCGAGGGGGGCTCGGATGCCTGAGACCCGCGTCCTGCTCGAGCACGCCGAGGACCCGGCGCTGCGGACCATCGACGGCTACAGGGGCTACGGCGGCTACGCCAGCCTCGAGCGGGCCTACGGCGAGATGGAGCCCGACGAAATCCTCAAGGAGCTCGAGGACTCCGGCCTGCGCGGCCGTGGCGGCGCCGGCTTCGCGATGGGCAAAAAGGCCTCCTTCCTGCCGCGCGGCGAGATGGCCAAGTACCTCTGCTGCAACGCCGACGAGTCCGAGCCGGGCGCCTTCAAGGACCGCGAGCTGATGCAGCGCAATCCGCACCAGCTGATCGAGGGGATCGCGATCGCCGCTCGCGCCGTCGGCGCCGGCCACGCCTTCATCTTCATCCGCGGCGAGTACGACCTCCAGGCCGACATCCTCGACCGGGCGGTGGCCGAGGCCTACGAGGCGGGCTACCTCGGTCAGAACATCCTCGGCAGCCACTGCGACCTGGAGTTGGTCGTCCACCGCGGCGCCGGCGCCTACATCTGCGGCGAGGAGACGGCGCTGCTCGACGCGCTCGAAGGCAAGCGTGGCAACCCACGGTTGAAGCCGCCGTTCCCGGCCGTGCAAGGCCTCTACGGCGGACCGACCCTGATCAACAACGTCGAGACGCTCTCCAACGTGCCGCGGATCGTCGAGCGCGGCGCCGGGTGGTTCCGCGGCTTCGGCACCGAGCAGTCGCCCGGCACCAAGGTGGTCTCCGTCTCGGGCCGGGTGCGGCACCCCGGCAACTACGAGGTCGAGCTGGGGATCCCGACCCGGGAGCTGATCTGCGACCTCGCCGGCGGGCCGCTGGACGGGTGCGAGCTGAAGGCCTTCTACCCGGGCGGCTCCTCCTCCCCGGTCCTCACCGCCGAGGAGGGTCTCGACCTCCCCTACAGCTTCGAGGCGATGGCCGAGGCCGGGTCGATGCTCGGCTCCGGCTCGATCATCGTCGCCGACGACACCGTCTCGATCCCGCACATGGCGCTGCGCACGGCGCGCTTCTACCACCACGAGTCCTGCGGCAAGTGCACGCCCTGCCGCGAGGGCACCAACTGGACCGTGAAGATGCTGGAACGGGTGGTGCGCGGCGAGGCGACGCCGATGGACCTCGACATCGTCGCCTCGGTGCAGGAGAACATCATCGGCCACTGCCTCTGCGTGCTCGGCGACTCGATGGCGATGCCGGTCGGGGCGATGGTGCGCAAGTTCCGGGCCGAGTTCGAGCGGACGATCGCGGAGGCGAGCGGCGCCGGTGACGAGCCGGATCGCCTCGCCACGGTGCAAGGCTCGATCGAGACCGTGGGGGCGGCTCCGTGAGCGGCAAAGGACGCGAAGTCACGCTGATCGTCGACGGCCGCGAGGTGGGCGCGACCGAGGGCGAGATGCTGCACGACGCCGCCACCCGCGGCGACGTCGAGATCCCGGTCTTCTGCTACGAGCCGAAGCTCGGCGATCCGGTCGGCGCCTGCCGCATGTGCCTGGTCGAGATCGAGGGTATCCCGAAACTGCAGACCTCCTGCTCGACGCCGGTCCGCGACGGGATGGTCGTCCACACCCGCACCGAACAGGTGAAAGAGGCGCAGAGCGCGGTGGTCGAGTTCCTGCTCGTCAACCACCCGCTCGACTGTCCCGTCTGCGACAAAGGCGGCGAGTGCCCGCTGCAGGACATCACGATGGGTTGGGGGCCCGGCAAGACTCGCTTCACCGATCCGAAGCGCCACTTCGAGAAGCCGCTGCCGCTGAGCCCGCTGGTCGCGATCGACCGCGAGCGCTGCATCCTCTGCTACCGCTGCGTGCGCTTCAGCCAGGAGGTCAGCGAGGACTCGCAGCTGCAGCTGCTGGAGCGGGGCGACCGCACTTTCGTCGGCACCTTCGACGAGCGGCCCTACGTCGCGCCCTTCCACGGCAACATCACCGACCTCTGCCCCGTCGGGGCGCTGACCAACTACACCTACCGCTTCCGGGCGCGACCCTGGGACGTCGAGGAAGCGGGGTCGGTCTGCACGCTCTGCCCGAGCCAGTGCAACGTCAGCTTCACCGTCCGGGACGAGAAGGTGAAGCGGGTCCTGGCCCGCGACAACGCCGAGGTAGACGACGGCTGGCTCTGCGACCGCGGCCGCTATGGCTTCGAGATGTTCGCTGCCGAGGAGCGGGTGACCGAGCCGCGGCTGCGTGGCGGGACGGCGATCGAATGGGACGAGGCGATCGCGAAGGCGGCGGAGGGGCTGCGGGCGGCCGGGCTTACGAGCGCGGCGATCGTCGGCGACGCCTCCAACGAGGAGGGCTACCTGGTCCAGCGCCTGCTGCGCGAGGCGCTCGGGTCCCCGCACGTGGAGTCGCGGATCTCGCGCGGACCGTCGCGCGAGACGCTGCTGCGCCTCTCCCGGCCCGAGCTCTCGGTTCGCACCCGCGACATCGACGAGGCCGACGCGATCCTCGTCCTCGGCACCGACCCGATGCACAGCGCCTCGATCCTCGACCTGCGGATCCGCAAGGCGGTGCGGCGCAACGGAGCGAGGCTGGCCGTCGCCACTGACCGGCCGACCGCCCTCGACGGCGGCGCCGATGCGGTGGCGCGCTACGCCCCGGGCGAGGCCGGCGACTTCCTCTCGGCACTCGCCGCGGCAGTGCAGGCGGATGCCGGTGCACCGGCATCCGCCGACGTTGCCGAGGTGCTGCGCGGCGCGGAGCGTGTCGTCGTCGTCTGGGGGGAGCGGATCGGACGCGAGGGCGAGGACGCGATGGAGGCCCTGCTCGACGTGGCGGGGGCTCTCGGCCTCCGTGAGAAAGACGGCTCCGGCCTGCTCGAAGTCCCCGAGCTGGCCAACGGTCGCGGTTTGCGCGAGGTTGGCTGCCTGCCCGACGCCGGCCCGGGCCTCAGCGAGACGAAGTTCACGTTGAGCCCCTCACAGGGGCCAAACGCGAATCTCGCCGGCAAGTCGAC
>DASVWY010000196.1:0-3497 GCA_036392975.1 Solirubrobacterales bacterium
TGACAGCGCCAGATCCAGTTGCGGCTCTTCTCTTGGGCGCCGCGGCGCAGCCCGATCGGCTGCGGGTCGTGGACGATGATCGTGTCCCACTCGCCTTTCAGGCCGTCGGCGTTGATCGCGTTGATTTCGTCGAACACCGCCCACTGCTCGTCGCTCAGCGACTCCTCGGCGCCCTGCAGCGAGTTGTGGAGGAGCTTGGTGGCGTTGAAGAACTCTTCCTTGCCGAAGATCACGTGCCAGTGGGCGTCGAGACCGGCGTCGCGCATCAGTGGCACGATCGTGTAGAGGATCTCCGAGACGCCGCCGCCGAAAGCGGTGGCGCTGACGTGGAGGATGCGCTGCCCCTGCAGCGGCTCGGCCAGCTCGCGGATTCGCTCGCTCAGCTCGCGGCCGGCGATGTGCGTGTAGTCGGCGAGCGACTTGCTTCCGAGGGCGACTTCTTGAAGCACCCGCGGATTTCTACAGGCAGCGGCGGCTCGACGCCGCCGCGCCCGGCACGGCTGAAACCTTTTGCGCCCGATAGCGCGTAAGAGGTTTCAGCGAAGGAATTACTGACCGCTGGCGGGGCGCTCGCCGAGGACGACCTCGACGTCGTCCCGGCGGCCGTCCTCGTGCAGGACCTTCAGCGTCACCCGCTCGCCGGGCTGGAACGAGGAGATGTGCTGGGCCAGGTCTTCGGGGCGGATCACCTCGCGGCCCTCGATGGCGAGGATCGTGTCGCCCCCCACCTGGTAGGGCACGCCCTGGAAGCGCACCTCGTCGTCGCCTCCCTCCAGGCCGGCACGGTCCGCCGGGCCGTCGGCGACGACTTCGGCGATCAGGCCGCCGTGGTCGGAGTCGAGGTCGAGCCGGCGCGCCAGCTGCGGGTAGAGCGCCTGGCTGGAGACGCCGATGTAGGCGTACTCGACGGTCCCGTCGCGCTTCAGCTGCGCGACCGAGCGCTTGATGGCCGAGATCGGCACCGCGAAGCCGACGCCGTCGTTGGCGCCGGAGCTGGTCTCGATCTGCTGGTTGATCCCGATCACCCGGGCCTCGGCGTCCAGCAGCGGTCCGCCGGAGTTGCCCGGATTGATCGAGGCGTCGGTCTGGATCGCTCCCTCGATTTGGAATTCGGTCAGCGACCGCACCGAGCGGTCGGTGGCCGAGACGATCCCCACGGAGAGAGACTGCTGCTCGCCGAAGGGGCTGCCGATGGCGGCCACCGGCTGCCCCACGACCAGCGCCTCGTCGTCGCCCAGCCCGAGCGGCCGCAGGTCGAAGCCGTTCGGCTTCACCTCGAGCAGGGCGACGTCGGCGAAGGGGTCGAAGCCGACGATCTCCGCCGGCAGCACGTTGCGGTCCGGGAACTCGACGAAGACGGAGTCGGCCTCCTCGCGGTCGTCGCCCTGGCCGTCGGTGACGACGTGGGCGTTGGTGACGATCCTGCCCTCCCGGTCGAGCACGAAACCCGAGCCTTCGCCACCGCCACCCTCGAAGATGGAGCGGATCGTGACCACGCCGGGGGCCGCCTTGCGGTAGACCTCGGCCGCGTCGAAGCCGCTGGCGTCCGCGGTCTGCACGACAACCTCCGTGGTCGTGCGGGCACTCTGGCCGTAGCCGCCGCCCGCCCCGTTGCCGTCCGAATCGCCGCAGGCGCCGAGCAGCGCTGGCAGGGCCACCAGCAACGCCACCGCCGCCGTCCGCCGGAATCCACCCATCAGGCGGCCGTCCTCGCCGGTTCGTTCATCGCAGCCGGCGCCGGCGCGACGTTGCCGCCGCGTCCGAGCTGCAGGTCGAGCGTGAAGGCGGTGAAGCGGCGGCTGGAGGAGATCGCCATGCTGCCGTTCATCCGCTGCGCCAGCTCGCGGGCGATCGCCAGGCCGAGGCCGGAGCCGCCGGCGGAATCGGCCGTGTAGAAGCGCTCGAAGATCCGTTTCTGCACCCGCTGCGGGATGCCCGGGCCGTCGTCGGACACGGTCAGCTGGGCGCGGCGGTTGACGGAGTAGGTGGTCACGGTGACGCTCGCGCTCTCAGGGGTGTGAACGAGCGCGTTATCGAGCAGGATACGGACGATCTGACGCACCCGTTCGGGGTCGCCCACGGCGATCACGGGACGTTCCGGTGTCCGCAGCTCCAGCCGCGATCCGCGGAGTTCGGCCCGCGGCCCGAACTCCCGCACCACCTCCCGCGCCAGCTCGCTGAGGTCCACCGTGCGCGATTCCAGCTCGACCCCGCCGGCGTCGAGCTGGGAGAGATTGAGGAGGTCCGTGGTGAGCTTGGTCAGGCGTTCGATCTGCTGCCGCATCGTCCGCATGAACTCGGCCCGCTCCTCGGGGCTGGGGTCCTCCTCTTCGAGCAGCTCGACGAAGCCGCCGAGGCTGAAGATCGGCGTTCGCAGCTCGTGCGAGGCGTTGGCGATGAACTGTTTGCGGGCGTTATCGAGCTCGGCCAGACGGCGCTGCATCTCGTTGAAGGTGCGCGCCAGCTGCCCGAGCTGGCCGGAGTAGTCGACCGGGATGCGAGCGGCGAAGTCGCCGTCGGCGATCGCCCGCGCGGCCTCGTCGATGCGCTCCACGCGCTGGGCCACGAGCTGGGCGAAATAGATCCCGATGCCAAGCGCCACCAGCAGAGCGATCAGCCCGCCGAGCAGGATCGGCCCGCCCGCCTCGGAATGGCCGCCGACGAATACCACCCAGATGTAGATGACGATCGACGTGCCGGCCCCGATCGACAGCGAGACCGTCGTGATCATGTTGCCGATCGGCGTGAGGCGGAGCTTCCTCATTCCCTGAAGCGATAGCCGACGCCGCGCACCGTGAACAGATATTCGGGCCGCTTCGGGTTGCGCTCCAGCTTCTCGCGCAAGTGTCGGATGTGGACGTCGACGGTGCGGGGGTCGCGGTAGTCGGAGTCGCCCCAGACGTGCTCGAGCAGCGTCTCGCGGCTCAGCACGCGGCCGGGCGAGCGGGCGAGGGCGGTGAGGATCTCGAACTCGACGTAGGTCAGCGCGACCTCGTCCTCGCGCTGGGTGACCAGGCGCCGACCGGGGTCGATCAGCAGCTCACCGTGCTCGATCGGGGTCTCGTCGGGCGGCCCGCCGACCATCCGCGAGCGACGGAGGGCCGCCTTGACGCGGCTGCGGAACTCGCGCATCGAGAAAGGCTTGGTGATGTAGTCGTCTGCGCCGACCTCGAGCCCGGCGACCTTGTCGGTCTCGCTGCCCTTGGCGGTCAGCATGATGATCGGCACCTGGCTGTGGCGGCGCAGCTGCCGACAGACCTCGACGCCATCGAGCTTCGGCAGCATCAGGTCGAGGATGACCAGGTCGAAGCGCCCTTCCTCGAACCGTCGCAGGGCTTCGGAGCCGTCGAGCGCCGAGGTCACGTGGTAGCCGTCCTTGCGCAGCGGGTAGCTGAGCAAGGTCTGCACCGACTGCTCGTCGTCGACGAGGAGGATGCGCATGGGACGGTCGACCATCTGCCTTTCCCAGAGGGTAGGGGCAATACCCTGCGGTTGTG
>DASVWY010000197.1:0-3434 GCA_036392975.1 Solirubrobacterales bacterium
TCTGCGACACGGTGTGGCGACCCTATTCGATCAGTAAAAGGTTGTCAAGCATTAGGTCGATCCTCGTTAATGCAGGGAAATCGGACCTTCTGAGCGCGACGCCGGGGAGTCCTCACCCGACCGTTCCCCGGCGAGCTGAAACGGCTGCAGGACTCGGTTGGAGAGCAGTCCGAGGGCGCCGAGGTTGGCAAAGCCGGGGCCCTGGCTGAGGCCGGCGAGCCCCGGAATCTGGAGTCGCGGCTCCATCCCCTTCAGCTCGAGGAAGCGCCCGATCGGCACCTCCGTTCCTGCCGGGGCGTCCCACACCTGTCCGACCCGGTCCTCGATCCTCGCCCTGACCTCGTCCGGGAAGAGGGTGCGGAGCTGAGCAAGCAGGTCGAAGCCGGTGCAGTTCACCACGTAGTCGTGCTCGCGGGCGACCCTGCCTTCGGGGGACTCGTACTCCAGCCGCACCCGCTCGCCACCGGCCGCTGCCTCGACGTCGTTCACCCGGCCGGTGACGAAGCCGACGCGATCGTCGTAGGCGATCGCCGCCAGGCTCGGCGGATCGAAGACGCCACGGTCTGAGTGCTTGACGAAGTCGCGACGCGTCTGCTGGTCGAGCGACTCCCATTCGATCACGTCCGGATTGGAGAAGACGCGGTTCTCGAGGAAGCTCTCGCCGCGGCTCAGCGGCAGCATCGGCGTGTAGATCGTGCAGCGGGCCCGGGGGCGAAAGCCACGCAGGAACATCACGCAGCTGAGCGCGCTCTCGCCGCCGCCGACGACGCCGACGTCACAGCCCTCCTCGGGCAGGGTCGCGAACTCGCTGCGCTTGCTGTCACAGTGAAAGACACGGCCGGCGATGTCCGGCTCGTGGGGGAAGGAGCGGTGGATCCCGGGGCCGGTGAGGACCAGCGCCCCGGCGGCGTAGCGCGAGGTGCCCTCCTTTTCGACCACGTCGACCAGCCAGCGCTCACCGCTCTCGTCGAGTGAGATTTCGGTGACGCGGCCGGAGACGTGCTCGACTCCCTCGGTGGCCCGCGACAGCACCCAGGTCAGGTACTCGCCGTAGTCGCGGTGGCGAACCGAGGGCGAGCCGGCGTCGATCCAACGCGCGTAGCGACGCTTGCCGACCATGTAGCGCTGCCAGGAGAACCCCATCACGATCTCGTCGATTGCCTCGCCGGCCTCGCCGAACTCCCTGAAGCTCTGGTAGGGGAAGCCGACGTCCTTGATCGGCGTCACCGCCAGCGGCTCCTCGCCGGAGGTCATGCCGTTGCGTCCCTTCCAGGAGGCGGCGACCTCGGTCCCCTCGACGATCCGCACCGAGAGCGGGCCCAGCCCGAGCCTGTTGAACGCGTGGACCTTGGTCGCGATCCCGGCCGCCTTGGCGCCGGCCCCGACTATGAGTAGATCGGTTGGGGCTGCCATCGCTCTGAGGCGGGGGTTCGCGGTTCGGCGACCACGCGGCCGCGCTTGTCGGGGCTGAAGGAGATCGCGCTGCGCCGGGCGTGCTCGGAGTCGCTCTCGACCGGGCGCAGGTCGACCTCGCCGAGAACGGTGCGAAGGACGCGCTTCATCTCCAGTTCGGCGTAGCTCGCCGCCAGGCAGCGGCGGGTGCTGCCGCCGAAGGGGATCCAGGTGTAGGTGCCGGGCGCCTGGCCGAGGAAGCGCTCGGGCAGGAAGCTGCGCGGGTGGGGATAGATCTCCTCGTTGCGGTGGATCAGGTAGACGCAGGGGGCGACGACGGTCCCGGCCGGCAGGTTGTAGCCGCCCAGCTGCATCGGCACCAGCAGGCGCCGCACGACCACGGGGACCGGCGGGCAGAGGCGCAGCGTCTCCTTGATCACGGCATCCATGTACTCGTCGCTTTCGCCGGCGTCGACCTCGGCCTGCAGGCGGGCCAGCTTCTCGGGGTGCCGCAGCAGGCGCTCGAAGGCCCAGGCCAGCGAGGAGGAGGTCGGGCCGTCGGTCAGCAGGGTCAGCAGTTCGTCGCGCAGGTCCTTTTCGCTCAGCGGCGAGCCGTCCTCGTAGCGGGCGTCGATCAGCAGCGAGACGATGTCTTTGCGCGCCGTCTCGCCGGCGCGGCGGCGACGGTGGACCTCGTCGAGGACGGCGTCCTCGACCGGGGCCATCGCTTCGCGGAAGCCGCGGTTGCGGGCCAGCCAGTGCGGACCGGCGGCCGCCGCCATGTTGAGCCTGCCGGGATCGTTGAGCGCCTCGGTCAACCGCGTCAGCGCCGTGCGGATGCGCTGCAGGCGCTCGGGTTCGTCGGGACCGAAGACGGTGCGCATGATCACCTCCTGCGTGATCGCCTGCATCCGCGGCCACAGCTCGAATGGTTCGCCGATGGGCCAGCGCCGCACCTCGCTGCGCACCACCTCGGCCATCATCTCGGCGTCGCCCTCCATTCGTTTCCCGTGGAAGGGGGGCAGCATCAAACGGCGCCGGTACATGTGCTCGGGCTCCTCCAGCAGCATCACCGAGCGGGCGCCGAGCACCGGCCGCAGCAGGGGGTTGGCAAGCGCCATGCCGAGGCTGTCGGCGCCGGCGGTGAAGACGCGTTTGACGTCGGCGGGGTCGCAGAGGAAGACCCAGGTGCCGGAGTGGAGGATGCGCATCGTGAAGATGTCCCCGTAGCGCTCCTGGCAGCGCTTCATGAAGGGATAGGGCCGGCGCGCCCAGCCGATCGCCTGCAGCGCGGTCGGCATCCGCGGCCCCGGCGGCATCCCGGGCCGCACCGCGGCGATCCGCTCCGGCTCGCCGCTGCCGTTGGTGGCGCCGTTTGCCTGCGCCATCGTCATTCCCCCCTCGCCGCCTGCTCGATCAGTTCGTCCTCCTCCTTGCAGGTGGCGGCGATCAGCAAATCGAAGAGGTCGCCGGTGAAGTCGGCGGGCAGGTCGACCTCGGCGCCGCGGGCCAGGTAGCGGGACCGCACCTCGGCCACCCGGTCGGGCTGCATCATCGGGATCCCCTGCGCGTGCTTGTAGCGGGCAATGTCGCGGCAGACCTCGAAGCGCTCGCCGAGCAGGCGGGCGATCTCGTCGTCGAGCCGGTCGAGCCGGCGGCGGTAGGGGTCGAGCCCGTTCTCGCTCATCGCTCCCTCCGGGGCGCGTTACTGACGCATAGCGTGAGAAAAGCGCCCCGCCTCATACCGGCGCCTCCAGCTGGCCCTCGAGCAGGCCCGCGGCGAAGGCGTAGCTGCAGGCGGCGAGGGTGGAGAGGGCGTAGCCGCCCTCCTGGATCACGCAGACCGGCAGCCGCGAGGCGGCCAGCAGGCGGCCGATCTTGGCGAAGATCTGGGGGGCGAAGTCCCAGCTTCCGTGCGGGTCGCCGCGGACGGTGTCGTAGCCGAGCGAGACGACCAGCGCCGCGGAGGAGGCGGCCAGCACCTCGATCGAGGCCTCGACCGCGTCCAGGTAGACCGAGGCGCCGGGGCTGCCCTCGAACTC
>DASVWY010000198.1:0-3540 GCA_036392975.1 Solirubrobacterales bacterium
AGCTCCTCGCCGGCGGCGACGCGCTTGCGCAGTGCCTCGCGATGGCGCTCGCCGAGCAGCCCCTCGGCCCGCCGGGCGTGCCGGACGGCCCGCTCGGCGCCGCTCTGGACCGCACCGAGCGCGGCCTCGCGCTCTGCCTCCGCCAGCTCGTCCGACCTGGCCCGCGTCAAACCCTCTCCCGCAGCAGTTAGGCCGGCGTCGATCTCGCTCAGCTCCTCCTCCAGCTTGCGCGCCCGCTCCGCCGGCGCTCCGCCGGTTGCGCCGACGTCGAGCGTCAGTGGGCCGAACTCGGCTCGCAGTCCCTCCAAAGCGGCGGCCAACGTCGTCTCGCGGTCGCTCAGGCTCGCGGCGCGAACGGCGATCCGCTGCTGCTCGCCGCGCAGCTTGGTCAGCAGGCCCCAGGCCTGGGTTCGCTGGCGGTCGCGCGCCGCGAAGCGCTCCTCGGCGGCCCGCCGCCGCTCGCTCACCTCGGTGAGGCGTTGCTCCACCTTCGCCCGCGCCGCCCGCGCGGCTTCGGCCGCCTTTTCCGCGGCCTGGGCGCGGTCGGCGCCGAAGCGCAGCTCCTCGGCGACCAGGCGGCCGCGCAGCTCCAGCTCCTCGCGCTCGATCCGCGCCCCCAGCTCGGCCGCCTGCGCCTGCCGCTTCAGCGGGCGCAGCCGTCCCCGCGCCTCGCGCTCCACGTCGAGCGCCCGGTCGAGGTTGTCGGCTGCTGCCCGCAGCTTCAGCTCGGCCCGGCGGCGACGCTTGCGGTGCTTGCCGAGCCCGGCCGCCTCCTCGATCAGCAGGCGACGCTCGCGTGGCTTGGAGTGGACGATCGACTCGACCCGGCCCTGGCTGATCACCGAGTGCATCTCGCGGCCGAGGTTGGTGTCGGAGAGGACCTCGACCACGTCGACGAGGCGACAGCGAGCCCCGTTCAGGCGGTAGCCGGCGTCGCCGCCGCGGTCGAGCCGGCGCTGGATCGAGATCTCCGAAAGCTCGGTCGCCGCCCGGCCCTCGCCGTTGTCGATCGTCACCTCGACCTCCGCGGCGCGGCGCTGGCCGACCCCCTTGCCGCCGGCCGAGATCACGTCCTGCATCGAGGCGCCGCGAATCGCGCCGGGGCTCTGCTCGCCGAGGGCCCAGAGAACGGCGTCGGTGATGTTCGACTTGCCGGAGCCGTTCGGCCCGACGATCACGCTGACGCCTGGAGAGAACTCCAGCTTGGTGCGCTCGGGGAACGACTTGAACCCCTTCATCTCGATCGATTTCAGATACATCTCGTCCCTGCTGAAGGCTCGCGTTTGAGTCGGACGCGACGTCGCATCTAGTCCCCGAGCCGCTGCAACGCCTGCTCGGCCGCCATCTGCTCCGCCGCCTTCTTGCTTCGACCCGCGCCCCTCCCGACCGGCTCGGCGTCGACGATCGCCTCCACCTCGAAAGTCCGCCTGTGGGCGGGCCCCGATTCGGCGACCACCTCGTAGCTTACGTGCGCCCTGCGCTGGGCGAGCAGCTCCTGCAGAGCCGACTTGGAGTCGACGCGGGCCTCCCTCGCGTACTCGATCTGCGCCGCGAAGGCGGCGGCGACCGCTGCCGCGGTGCGCTCGAACCCGAAGGCGACGAAGCAGGCGCCGATCAGCGCCTCGGTCGCCTCGGGCAGCGGCCGCGAGCCCGCCAGCAGCGCCTCGGCCGGAATCGCTTCCTCCGCCTCGGGCTCCGCGCCTTCGAGCATCTCCGGAACCCCCAGCTCGCGGCCGATCTCGGCGCAGGAGACGCCACTGACGGCGTGGTTGTGGATCTTGGTCAGGCCGCCGGCGTCGATCTCCTCGAAGCGCTCGTAGAGGTCGGCGGCGACGGCGAGGGCGAGGACGCTGTCGCCGAGGTAGGCGAGGCGCCCGTAGGACTCCGACTCCTCGGCCCAGGAGGAGTGTGTGAGGGCCCGGTGCCGCAGCTCCTCGGGCAGCTCGGCGATGAGCTCCGCGAGTGCGGCGACGCTCACGCGGGAGCGCGCTCCAAGACGAAGGAGACGGCGTCGCCGACCGTCTCGATCCGCGCCGCCTCCTGCTCGGAGACGGAGACGCCGTAGCGGTCCTCCAGCTCCATCACCAGCTCGTAGAGGTCGAGCGAGTCGGCGTCGAGATCGTCCTTGAAGCGGGTCTCCTCGCCGATCGAGGCTGCATCGACTTCCAGCTCCTCGGCGAGGTGGTCGCGAACCAGGCTGAGCACTTCCTCGCGGGTCATCGCTGCCGTCATCTTCCCATCATCCACCGATGTTGTCTGTCCGCTCGCCGGCCAGCGACCCCCGCGTGGCGGCCCCCTGACGCAGCAGGGCGGCGGTTCGCCCGATCGCGTCCGCCTCGACGCAGCGGGCCGCGAGCCGGACCGCGTTGGCGATCCCCTCCGCCCCGGCGCTGCCGTGACCGACGACGGCGATGCCGCGCAAGCCGAGCAGGATCGCGCCCCCGGTCGTGTCCGGCCGCAGCTCGCGGCGCAGTCTGCCGAGGGCGGGCCGCAACATCAGGCCGCCGAGGGCGCTGAACGGGTTGGAGCGGGCGGCGTCGCCGACAGCGGTCGCGACGGCGCGGGCGGTTCCCTCCATCAGCTTCAGCGCCACGTTGCCGGTGAAGCCGTCGGTGACCGCGACGTCGACCGCGGCGGCGGGAAGGTCGCGCCCCTCGACGTTGCCGGTGAACTCGATCCCCTCGGCGGCCGCCAGCAGGTCGTGGGCGGCGACGACCTCCTCGCGGCCCTTGCCCGCCTCCTCGCCGACCGAGAGCAGCCCGACTCGAGGGCGTTCGACGCCGAGCACCGCCTCGCTGTAAGCGGCGCCGAGGAAGGCGAACTGGACCAGGTGCTGCGCCCGCACCTCGGCGTTGGCGCCGACGTCGAGGAACAGCACCGGTTTGCCCGGGACCGGCAACTGCACCGCCAGGGCCGGTCGCTGCACGCCCTGCAGGCGGCGCAGGCCGAAGGTCGCGGCCGCCATCGTCGCCCCGGTCGAGCCGTGGCTGACCATCGCCGCGGCCCTGCCCTCGGCAACGTCCCGCGCCGCCCGCACGACCGAGGCCTCCTTCTTGGCGCGAACCGCTGGCACCGGCTCCTCCGCGTTGGAGACCCACTCCGCGGTCGGGATCACCTCCACCCCGTCGACCCTCGCCAGCTTCAGCTCGGCGGGTGGCCCGAATACCCGCAGGCGGATGCCATCGGCAGCGGCGAGCCTGGCTCCCTCGGCAAGTACCTCGAACCCCCGCTCGGCGCCGAAACCGTCGAGGGCGACGGTCACACCGCGCCCGCCCGGCATCACTCCTGGCTGTCGGCGGGGGTGCTCGGCTCGACGACCCGGTGCTGCACTACCTCACGCCCGGCATACGTGCCGCAGGTAGGACAAACTCGATGCGGCAGCCGCGGGCTGTGGCATTTCGGGCAGCTGTTGAGCCGCGCCTCACCCGCCTTGTGCTGCGCACGCCGCTTGTCGCGCCGCGCACTTGAAGTTCGCTTCTTCGGGACGGCCATAGGTCGCGGGATGGTAGCGGTTGCGTAAGGGAGGGAGGGTCGGGGGCT
>DASVWY010000199.1:0-3224 GCA_036392975.1 Solirubrobacterales bacterium
CCCCAGTCCTTGTACTAGATCTCGGCGCCGGCGGCCGCGGTGAACCAAGTCATGGCAAACTTCACCAGTGGTGACTGTGAGACTTCGACGTGGCCGTGGCCGTGCCGACTGCCAGCTCCGGCATCGAGCGCCGAGAACGGCCCGCCGAGCAAGTGTAGAGCGTCAACCTCCTTGTCCGTTACCGACAACCAAGTTGGCCGGTCTGCTGGCTGCTGCGGCTGAGGTTTGTCGGTTCAGTCGGCTCCTTCCTGATTGTCGGCGAGGCTGTCGGCGGAGGCTGACGGTGGAGCGACAGCCTCGCCGTGGCGCCGAGCGACGGCGCGGCGGCGGTAGCTGTCGACGTTCATCTCGAGGATGGTCGCGTGGTGGACGAGGCGGTCGATGGCGGCGACGGTGACGGCCTTGTCCGGGAAGATCCGTTCCCAGGCGCTGAAGGGCTGGTTGGCGGCGATCGCGAGGCTGCGGGTCTCGTAGCGCCGGGCGATGAGCTCGAACAGCACGGAGGTCTCGGCCTGGTCCTTCTGGGCGTAGGCGATGTCGTCGAGGATCAGCAGGTCGAACTTGTCGAGCTTGGCGAGCGCGCTCTCGAGGGCGAGGTCGCGCCGGGCGGCTTGAAGCTTTTGCACGAGCTCGGTGGTGCGGGTGTAGAGGACGCGGTAGCCGGCCTCGACCAGGGCGTGGCCGATGGCGCAGAGCAGATGCGTCTTGCCGGCGCCGCTGTTGCCGATGGCGAGGAGGTTGGCGCTGGTCTCGAGCCAGTCGCCGGCGGCGAGCGCCTCGATCCGGCGCCTGGGCACGCTCGGCAGGACCGTGAAGTCGAAGGTGGCGAGGGTCTTGCCGCCGGGCAGGCGGGAGGCGTGGAGGTGGCGCTGGATGCGTCGGGTCTCGCGCTCGGCGATCTCGCATTCGGCGAGCGCGGCCAAGAAGCGCGCGGCCGGCCAGCCTTCCTTGTCGGCCTGATCGGCGAAGCCCTGCCAGCGCCTGTTGAAGCTCGGCAGGCGCAGCGCGGTGAGCATGGCCGGCAACGTGTAGATGTCGATCTCTCGGGACGTCATGCGCCGGCCTCCAGCAGAGCGTCAAAGCTGGCGAGGGCGGTCAGCGTGACGGGCACGTCGACCGGCAGGTCGCGCCCGCGCGGCTGGAGCCGCTGGCGCAGATCGCGGGCGTCGGGCGCCCGTCCGGCGGTGATATCCTTCGTGATCAGGGCGGCGAGCTCGGCTTCGCAGCCCTCGTCATGGGCGAGAGCGAGGAGCGCGACCATACGCCGGCAGGCGTCTTTCTCGGGCAGCGTCTGCGACAGGTGCGCCCAGGCCTGGGCGTACCCCGGTCGCGGGAAGAGGCTGTCGCGGTAGATCGAGCGCGCCAGCGCCTGTGGCTTCCGCCGGAGGGCGTGGATGACGTGTCGGTAGTCGACGACGTGGACGCGCCTGCCGTCGCCGCGGCTGCGCCGGCGGGGATGGGTCACGACCTTGGTGGCGCCGAGCCACGCCTCGATCCGATCGTCGTGCACGTGGACGCGCAGGCGGTGGCCGATCAGGCGCGCCGGCGCGCTGTAGAAGACGCTGTGAACCAGGAAGCCGCCGGTGCGCGTGACGCGGGCGACGATCTCGGTGAAGTCGGTGGTCCGTCGCGCCGGCAGCGGACGCAGCGCCGCCATCTCGACCTGGACCGTGGCTGCGCGGCGCCGGTTGCGCCGCGCGACGAGCTGGTCGACGAAGGTCCGGTAGTCGGTCAGCGAGGCGAAGTCGCGGTCGCCGCGCAGGATCAGCGCCTGGTCGAGGGCGGCCTTGAGGTGGCGGTGGTGGGCCTCGACCGCGCCGTTCTCGTGGGCTTCGCCGGGATTGTTGCGGCTGGCGATCAGGCCGTAATGCGCGCACAGCTCGTCGTAGCGCCGGGTCACGTCCTCGGCCGCCTCGCGGTCGAGGTTGCGGTACGCCGCCGAGAGACTGTCGGTGCGGTGCTCCGTGGGCGCCCCGCCGAGGCTCCAAAGCGCGTCCTGGAGATGCTCCGCGAGCGCCGCGAAGCTCTCGCCGCCGAGCACGACGCCGCCATGTTCCCAGCCGCTGTAGGCCAGGACGAAATGATAGAGCCGGTGCGGCAAGGGTTCGCCGGCGATGGTGACGCCGAGCTCGCTCGCGTCGGTGAAGTCCGAGAGCGCCATGCGCCCGGGCTCCGCGCTCTGCCGGAAGATGACGTCCTTCGGCGCGCCGTGGAGCGCCCGCCAATCGCGGACCCGCCGCTCAAGCGTGCGACGGACGCGGTCGTCGGTGAAGGCGTCCGGGTCGGTCATCTGCAGATGGCGGAGCAGCGTGACCGCCTGCACGGCGGGGTCGCGCTCGAGGATCGGCAGCAGCACCGGCTCCCAGACCTCGGCGAGCGGGTCGGGGACGGTGCGGCCGCGCTCGATCCGGCGCCGCGATGGCAGGCGGGCGGCGGCCTCGATGCGCCGGGCGGTCCGTTCGCTGAAGCCGGCACGGGCGGCGGCCAGGCGCTGGCTGTGACGGGGGCGGTCCTGCATGTACAATCTCACTTGCTGGTCGGTGACAGGTTTGCCCGGCACGTCGGGAGCTCCGTTTGGTCGACAGAGATCCCGGTCGTACCGGCCGCAGCGGCCAGCACCCCCATGCCATCGCCCCCTCCGAGACGATCGCGCCGGCGGCTTCAGCCCCCAGGCGGGCTACGCCCGCCCTCCAGCCCAAGCCGCCGGCCAACTTGGTTGTCGGCGCCGGTCAGGATGGTTGTCGCTGATCAGTTGGTAGCCGCTGCGGTGCTGGAGGCGCGCGAGAAGCCGTCCAAGTACAGCTCGAGGCGCCCCGGTCGCCATGTCCCGACGATCGTCGACCAGGTCGTATCGTTCACGATCGCGACCGACGACGTGATGGTGACCGTGCCGCCACCACTGGCCTGGTGACGCAGGTTGGGCGTGGTGCCGGACGACAGGAACAGAATGTGATCGCCGGTGCTGGAGGTGCCCGACCTGTACAGGTGCTTGGTTCCGGTGCCACCCGATCGGCCTTTGATCAGCAGAGCGATCGTGTAGGGCTCATTCTGCTCCCAGGCGGCGAAGCTGGGGTTGCTGCCGGCAGGTGCTTCGATCTCGGCCCCGTTGTCCGTGGGACTGCTGACACCTGGGCCGTAGCGAGTTCGCATTGCCGCGGCGCCCGAGTTCAGCTGCCACGTCCTTGCGGTCCTGCGCGTCTGAGCGAGACGCACATACCGCTGCG
>DASVWY010000200.1:0-3989 GCA_036392975.1 Solirubrobacterales bacterium
GGAGAGTATGCGTTCCACTTGCCTGGCGCGCCGGGTGATCTGTCGTCAGCTGTGACCGCTGTCGGGTGGGTGGCGCGGTGGCGGGGGTCCCCCATAGCGGAGGGCGCCGAAGGCGTCCGAGCACATGGGGGAGGGCCGCCGCGACAGGACCCGCCCGCCACCAGCCTCAAAGCTGCAGGGACTTCACCTGCAGCAGCTCCTCGATCGCGTAGCGGCCGTTCTCGCGGCCGTGACCGGATTGCTTGAAGCCGCCGAATGGCGCGATCGGGTTGAAGGGGCCGCCGTTGATCTCGATCTGGCCGGTGCGGATCCGCTTGGCGACGGAGATTGCGCGGTCGGTGTCGCCGGACCAGACGCCGCCGGCGAGGCCGTAGTCGGTCTCGTTGGCGATCCGCACGGCATCGTCCTCGTCCTCGTAGGGCTGGATGACCAGGACGGGGCCGAAAATCTCCTCCTGGGCGATCGTCATCTCCGGCGTCACCTCCGAGAAGACGGTGGGGCGGACGAAGTAGCCGCGTTCGAGGCCCTCGGGCGGGGCCGTGCCACCGGTCAGCAGGTTCGCTCCCTCCGACTCGCCCTTCTCGATGTAGCCGCGGACGCGCTCGCGCTGGACGTCGGAGACGAGCGGGCCCAGACGGGTCGACTCCTCGAACGGGTCGCCGGGAGTGAAGGCCACGGCGGCGTCGACCGCGAGCTGCTCGGCCTCGGCCTGCTGTTCGCGCGGCACCAGCATCCGGGTCAGGGCGCTGCAGGTCTGGCCCGAGTTGAGGAAGCACTTGGCGACGCCGTCGGGGACCGCCTTGGCCAGGTCGGCGTCGTCGAGGATCACGTTGGGCGACTTGCCCCCGAGCTCCATCGCGACCGGCTTCACCGTCGCCGAGGCCAGCTCGGAGACGCGCCGGCCGGCCCGGGTCGAGCCGGTGAAGGAGACCATGTCGACCCCGGGGTGCCCGGCGATTGCCTCGCCGACCTCCGGCCCGGTACCGGTGACGAGGTTGAAGACCCCGGCCGGCAGCCCGGCCGCCTCGACCACCTCGGCGAGGATGAAGGCGTTGAGCGGCACCACCTCGCTCGGCTTGAGGACGACCGTGCAGCCGGCCGCCAGGGCCGGCGCCACCTTGGCGGCGATCTGGTTGAGCGGGAAGTTCCAGGGGGTGATCGCGCCGAGCACGCCGACCGGCTCGCGCAGCACCCGCGAGTTGCCGATCTCCTCCTCCCAGACGACTTCCTCCATCAGCTTCGGCATCGCCGCGAACTGGCCGATCGGCAGGCCGGCCTGGATGATCTGGCTCAGCCTCAGCGGCATTCCGAGCTCCTGGGCGATCGTCGCCGCGATCTCCTCCGAGCGCTCGCCGAGGCCGGCGGCGATCGCGCCCAGGTAGCCGGCCCGCTCCTCGCGCGAGGTCCGCGACCAGGAGTCGAAGGCATCGCGGGCGGCGCGGATGGCGCGATCGGCGTCCGCGGCCGTGCAGGCCGGGATCGAGCCCATGACCTCCTCGGTCGTCGAATTGACTACCTCGATCGTCTCGCCGCCCTGCGGCTCGACCCACTCGCCGCCGATGAAAATCCTGTCCCGCACCTGAAGCTCAGCCGCCGTCGCCATCTCGTCTCCCTAGTCGCTGGTCTGCCCGGCCAACGCTAGCGCCTCGACGCCGGGCCCGGGGAGGGCGCGGGCGTCGCGAGCGTGCAGGACCTTGCCGCAGCTCTCGCAGATCCCACGGTCGCTGACAGCCCCGCCGCACTCCTTGTGCACGATCAGCATCGGCGGCCCACCGGGGCTGGGGGAGTGCCGGTCGCCCCAGCCGAGCAGCGCCACCAGGGCGGGCCAGAGGTCGAGGCCCTTCTCGGTCAGGAAGTACTCGTGGCGCTCCGGGCTGGTCTGGTAGAGCCGCCGTTCGAGGATGTTCTCCTCGACCAGCCGCTGCAGGCGGGCGGAGAGGACGTTGCGGGCGACGCCGAGGCCCTTCTGCAGCTCGTCGAAGCGACGCCGGCCGTTCATCACGTCGCGGACGATCAGCAGCGACCAGCGCTCGCCGATCACCTCGAGCGCCTTGGCGATCGAGCAGACCTGGCCTGGGTAGTCGCTGCGGAGCACAACGTGATCTTCGCACATTGGGTTGCACCAAGCAACTGACTCGGCTAGGGTGAGACCAGATGGAGTTGCTTGACGCAACCCTGCGACAGCGAACGGAGGGATCGAGATGAAGCTGATCCGACACCGCAGACGAAACCGGCGCAAGCCCGCGAGGATCGCGATCACCCAGGCGGAGATCACGGCCGACCTTCTGTACCCGGCGACCCCGAAGCGATGAGCGAGGACGGAAACGGAACCGCCGCCGACGCGGCTCTCGCCTTTGCCGAGGCCAGCCCCGAGACCACGCGGAGCCGCACGCTCGTCTGGCAGGACCCGGTGCCCACCGCCGCGGCGGGGGCGACCATGAGCGGAATGGAGTACATGGAGGCGATCGTGGGCGGCGAGCTGCCGCCGCCGCCGATCGCGGTGACGATGCGGATGGGCCCGATCGAGCTGGGCGAGGGACGCGCCGTCTTCGCTGGCGAGCCCGGCGAGGAGCACTACAACCCGATCGGCGTCGTCCACGGCGGCTACGCCGCGACCCTGCTCGACTCGGCCCTGGGCTGCGCCGTCCACACCACCCTGCCGGCAGGCGTCGCCTACACCTCGCTCGGGCTCGAGGCGAAGTACGTGCGGCCGCTCACCCGCGACACCGGCCGCGTCCTCTGCGAGGCGAACGTCCTCTACCGCGGCCGCCGCCAGGCGACCGCCGAGGCCAATCTGACTGCCGCGGATAGCGGCAAGCTGCTCGCCCACGCCGTCGCCACCTGCATGATCCTAGGCGAAGCATAGCTTTTATGCGATAAACGCATATCTGCTATATTTCAGGCGTGACGACGCCTGGACAGCTCTTGCGCGAAGCCCGTGAGCGCCACAGGGTCAGCCAAAAGCGACTGGCGATGCGGGCCGGAACCACCCAGTCGGCGATCTCGCGCATCGAGCGCGATCGCGTCTCGCCCTCGGTGGAGACGCTGCGCGAGCTGCTCTACCTGCTCGGGGAGGATTTGGAGCTTGGTGTCGAGGCACGCGATACGGGCGTCGATGCCACGCTCAACAGGCAGAATCTCGCCCTAAACCCGGGGGAGAGGGTCAGGAGGGGTCTGGCCTTCTCGGAGTTCGTGCGACGGAACCGGGGAAGCGCCCGCCCGGCGCGCGCCGCATAGCCATGGCCCCCCCGACCTCCACGGAACCGTCCCTGCAGGCAGACCGCCTGTTGCAGAAGCTGAGCGACCACGGTGTGGACTTCGTCGTCGTCGGCGGCATGGCCGGACTCGCACATGGATCGGCCTATCCCACCTTCGATCTGGACGTTGCCTATGCGCGGGACCGCGCGAATCTCGAGCGCCTGGCGGGAGCGCTTCGGGAGCTGGGAGTCACACTGCGCGGCGCGCCGGCAGATTTGCCGTTCCAGCTTGACGCTGAGACTCTGGCCCGGGGGGCGAACTTCACCTTCGACAGCCCTTACGGCAGCTTCGACATCCTCGGCGACGCGGCCGGTATGGACTCCTACGACTCCCTTCGCGCAGAGGCTGCGGTGGTGACGATCGAGGGGGTCGAGGTCCGCGTCGCCTCGATCGACCACCTGATCGCGATGAAGCGAGCGGCGAACCGGACCAAGGACAAGCTGATGGTCGAGGAGTACATCGTCCTCGCCGACGAGCAGGCAAAGGCGGCCGAAGCCGAGTGCGAATAGCGGCTGTGGCTCAGCCGGCCAGTCGGCGCGCCAGCTCGACCAGGAGGCGGACGCCGATGCCGCTGGCGTCGTTGCCGGTGTAGGCGCGGCCGACGTCCCAGGCGGTACCGGCGATGTCGACGTGGGCCCAGGGGGTGTCGGCGACGAACTCCTCGAGGAAGGAGGCGGCGTAGATCGTGCCCGCCTTGCGCTTGGCCGAGGCGTTGGTGAGGTCGGCGACCG
>DASVWY010000201.1:0-3057 GCA_036392975.1 Solirubrobacterales bacterium
AGTCGAACCTTCGCTACGCGGCAGAGCTGGCCGGGGCGGAGCTCGACCCGGAGCGCTGCCTGGGCCTCGCCGGCCTCGCCGGCGACTTCGCCGGCCGCGACGTCGCCAAGCTCTCGGTCGGTGAGCAGCAGCGGGCGATGCTGGCGCGGGCGCTGGCGCAGGAACCGCGGGTGCTGCTCCTCGACGAGCCGACCTCGGCGCTCGACCAAGCCGCCCGCGACGAGGTCGAGGCGACGCTGGCGCGGCTGCGCCGCGAGCTGGAGATCTCCCTGGTTGTGGTCAGCCACGACCCGGCGCAGGCGCGGCGCTTGGCCGAGCGAGCGCTGCGGCTGGAGGCCGGTCGTGTCGTCGCCTGCGGACCGCTCGAGGAGGCGCTGGCTTGAGCGGCATCGACGTCTCGCTCGGCGAGGTCGCCGCCGCGCTGGCGCTGGTCGCGCTGGCGGCGGCGATCTCCCGCTGGCGGCGGGCCGAGCTGGAGGGCGACATCCTCGTCGCGGCCTTTCGCTCCTTCGTCCAGCTGACGGCGATCGGCTACGCGATCGAGCTGATCTTCGACGCCGACACGATCTGGCTGGTGCTGGCGCTGCTGACGGTGATGGTCCTCTTCGGCGCCTTCACCGCCCGCAGCCGGGCCCGGCGAGTGCCCGGCGCCTTCTGGCCACTACTGGTCGCGCTCACCGCGGCCGGGGCGACCACTCTCGGATTGGTGATCGCGCTCGGCATCTTCGAGCCGACCGCGCGCAACCTGGTCCCGGTCGGCGGCATGGTGATCGGCAACTCGATGACCGCCGCCGCGGTGGCGCTGAACCGGCTCGGCGACGAGTTCGGCGACGCGCGGGCGCGGATCGAGGCGACGCTGGCGCTGGGGGCGACGGCCGGCGAAGCGGCGGCGCCGATCGTCCGCCGCGCCCTGCGCTCGGGGACGATCGCGCTGATCGACTCGACCAAGACCACGGGACTGATCTTCTTCCCGGGCACGATGGTCGGGATGCTCCTCGCCGGAGCCGAACCGACCGACGCCGTGCGCCTGCAGCTGATCCTCCTCTACGCACTGCTCGGCAGCGTCTCGATCGCCGCCCTGGTGGCGACGACCCTCGCCTACCGCAACTTCTTCACGCCGGCGCAGCAACTGCGCGAGGCGGTGGAGTAGCAGCCACCGTGCGATCGCTCGCCGGGCGGCATTGGGCACGCGCCGTACACTCCGCCGAGTGTCCCGTCAGCAGAGCCTGACGCTGGTCGCGACGATCCTCGGCTCGACCGTCGTCTTCCTCGACTCGACCGTGGTCAACGTGGCGCTCCCCGCGGTCGCGGACGATCTCGACGCCGGCCTCGCCGGGCAGCAGTGGGTGGTCGAGGCCTACATGCTGACCCTGGTCTCGCTGCTGCTGGTCGGTGGCTCGCTTGGCGACCAGTTCGGGCGGCGGCGGATGTTCGTCTTCGGCCTGATCGCGTTTGGCGCCACCTCGCTCCTCTGCGCGGTGGCCCCGTCGGTGGAGTTCCTGATCGCCGCTCGTGCCCTGCAGGGGATCGCCGGCGCTCTGCTGGTGCCGGGCTCGCTGGCGATCGTCGCCGCCACCTTCGAGGGCGCGGCCCGCGGCAAGGCGGTCGGGACCTGGACCGCTTGGACCGGGATCGCCACCGTCTTCGGCCCCGCCGGGGGAGGGGCGCTGATTGAGGCGCTGTCCTGGCGGGCAATCTTCTGGGTCAACCTGCCGCTGATCGCCCTCACCGTGGCGCTGACCCTGCACGCGGTGCGCGAGAGCCGCGACCCCGAGGCGTTTCGCGGGGTCGACGGGCTCGGGATCGGCCTCTCGGCCGCTGGGCTGGCCGGGCCCGTCTTCGCGCTGATCGAACAGCCGAGCCACGGTTGGGGCGATCCGCTCGTCTGGGGTCCGATGATCGCCGGGGTCGCCTGCTTCGCCCTCTTCGTCCTGCGCGAGGCGCGCGCCCGGCAGCCGATGCTCGACCTGGCCCTGTTCCGGATCCGCAACTTCTGGGTCGCCAACCTGACGACGTTGACCGCCTACGCGGGCCTGATCGGCGGCCTCTTCTTCGTCACGCTCTTCCTCCAACAGGTCGTCGGCTACTCGCCGATCGAGGCGGGCCTGGCGACGACGCCGATCTCGGTGATCCTCTTCCTCCTCTCGCCGCGCTTCGGCCGGATCGCCTCCGGGGTCGGGCCGCGGGCGCCGATGTGCGCCGGGCCGATCGTCGGCGGGGTGGGCCTGATCCTGCTGCTGCGGGTCGGTTCCTCGCCCGATTACCTGACCGAGGTGCTGCCATCTGTCCTCGTCTTCGGTCTCGGCTTGGCGGCGACGGTGGCGCCGCTGACCGCGACCGTGCTCGACTCGGTCGAGGAGCGCCACGTCGGGATCGCCTCCGGTGTCAACAACGGCATCTCCCGCGTCGCCGGCCTGCTGGCGATCGCCGTGCTCGGCGCGGTGATCTCGGCGCAGTTCGGCGCCAGCACCGGCGGCGAGGTCGGCGCCAACCCGCTGACCGCGAGCGAGCCCGAGGCCTCGACCGCCGCCTTCCACCTAGGCGTCCTGATCGCCGGCCTGCTGATGATCGCCGGCGGCATCGTCGCCGGGCTGGGCATCGAGAACCCACGGCGACGGATTGAAGCGATGCCGAGCCGCGGCTCGGCAGCCGCCGGCGAGTGCGGCCACGGCGCGGACGCCGACTGCGCCGAGGTCAAGCAACTTCCGGCAGGCGGTAAGGCGAGCGCGGCCGAGCCCGCCTGAGCCCCATCCCTGGGGCCTTGACTGACATAGGCTGCGGTCCGTGCCCGCCCCGATCATCTTTTCCGGCATCCAGCCGACCGGCCGCAAGCACCTCGGCAACTACATCGGGGCGATCCGCCAGTACGTCGAGGGGCAGGGGCGCGGCGAGCCGGCGATCTTCTGCATCGTCGACCTGCACGCGATCTCAGTCGCCTACGACCCCACCGAGCTGCGCGAACGCTTGTACGACACGACGGCGATCCTGCTCGCCGCCGGCCTCGACCCGGAGCGCTGCATCCTCTTCCGCCAGTCCGACGTCCGCGAGCACACCGAG
>DASVWY010000202.1:0-10756 GCA_036392975.1 Solirubrobacterales bacterium
GAACAGACCGGCGGGGGAGCCGGGGGGTGACTCGGCGGAGCAACAGCGGGGAGGCTCCGGCGAGTCACCCCCCGACTCCCGCTACGGGTCCCCCGCCACAGCAGGCCCTTGCGGCCCGCGAGCTGAGTGGGACCGAGAAGATCGCGGCCGCTTTTGAAGCTGCTCGGGGCGAAGGGCGGGCGGCGCTGATGCCTTACATGATGGCCGGCTTTCCCGATCAGGAATCCTCGCTGGCGATTGCCGCCGCCTATGCCGACTCGGGCGCCGACCTGATCGAGCTTGGAGTCCCCTTCTCGGATCCGCTCGCCGACGGGCCGACCATCCACGCCGCCGCGACGGCGGCGCTGGCCGCCGGTGCCACCCTCGACTCGGCGCTGGAGGTCTGCGCCTCCGTCGCCGACCGGCTCCCGGTTGTTCTGATGGCCTACGCGAACATGGTCCTCGCTCACGGTGGAGTGGGCGAGTTCGCCCGCCGGGCGGCCGAGGCCGGCGCGGCCGGTGCGATCGTCCCCGACCTGCCGCTCGACGAGGCGGATGCGGTTCGAGACGCCCTCGCGGGCGCCGGCCTAGCGCTGGTGCCGCTGCTGGCACCGACCACGGGCGCCGAGCGCCGCGCTCGCATCTGCGCTGCGGCCACCGGCTTCGTCTACGTCGTCTCCAGCGTCGGTACGACGGGAGAGCGAGAGCGGCTACCCGCTGGCCTGGCGGAGCTCGTCGCGGCGACGAAAGCCGACGCCGATGTCCCCGTCGCGGTCGGCTTCGGGATCGGCACTGCGCAGCAGGCGGCGCAGGTGGGGGAGATCGCCGACGGTGTGATCGTCGGCAGTCGCCTGGTCCGGGCGGCGGACGAGGCGGGCTCGGCCGAGGGCGCGGCGGAGGCCGTTTCGTCCTTCCTGCGGGAGGCGCGAGCCGCACTCGCCGCGTAGGCCCCCGCTTCCTTTAATCTCCCGGCCGCATGGGACTCGTCGTCACCCTCTTTCTGGCGCTCGCCGCGGCGACGATCTCCTACGCCTTGGGCCAGGGCGGCCCAATCGCGGGCATGGTCTTTCTAGCCGTTCTCTTCGTCGGCGCCGCCGGGCGAGTGCTGCGACAGACGCTCAGCCCCTAAGCGCGCGTCGCGATCACCTGCAGGTACTCGGGTTCGAGGACGAGCGCTCGGTCTCCACCCTTGTTGCCCGCTTCGAGGAAGCTCCTCAGGTCCGCGGTCAACGCCTCCTCGCCGTCGGGCCCGACCCGCTCGAAAGCCACCTTGGTCGGGCCGAAATAGGTGCGGAAGAATTCGAGCCAGTGGTCGGCGGAGCGGAAGGTCTGACGTGCGGCCTTGCGCTCCAGCCGCAGATCGGAGATGCCGTCCCCGAACAGCTCGCGGAGCCGGTCCTCGGTTCCCCAGACCAGGGGGGAGGGAACTCCTGGCGGCGGCGGCGCGTGCTTGGCGATCGTCATGAACATCTGCCCGATCTCGCCGTCGGGCACCCAGTTCGCCATGCCGATCCGCCCGCCCGGCTTGCAGGTGCGCAGCAGCTCCGCTGCGGCCTTCTCCTGGTCGGCGGCAAACATCGCGCCGAAGATCGAGATCACGACGTCGAACTCGCCCTCGCCAAAGGGAAGGTCGGTGGCGTCGGCCTCGACGAACTCGACATCGAGCCGTTCGGCCGCGGCCCGCTCGCGGCCGCGCTCCAGCAGCGACGGGACGAAATCGGCGCCGACGGTGTTGCCCCAGGCGCGGCGGGCGGCGGCGAGCGCGCCGTTGCCGCTGCCACAGGCGACGTCCAGGATCCGCTCGTCGGGCACGATGTCGAGCGCTTCGGCCAGTTCCTCGGCGACCATCATCACGATGCCGGCCACCATCGCGAAGTCGCCTTCTGACCAGGTCTTCTGCTGGACGTCGCGGACTGCCTGCAGGTCGACTGAATCGCTCATGGTCTCTCTCCTTGCTCGGTTGTCGCTGAAGCTACCGCTTCAACGTTGTCGCGGCCAGCTCTAAGCTGCGGCTTATGCGGATCGGCGTACTGACCGGCGGCGGCGACTGCCCTGGGCTCAACGCGGTGATTCGGGCGATTGTCCGCAAGGGGGTCGAGCAGTGCGGCCATGAGTTCGTCGGCTACCGCGACGGCTGGCGCGGGCCGCTGGAGCGCGACAGCGCGCCCCTCGGCGTGCCCGAGGTGCGGGGCATCCTGCCGCGGGGGGGCACGATTCTCGGCACCTCCCGCACCAACCCCTTCAAGGAAGACGGCGGCGTCGAGCGGATCGTCCAGAACCTGGCTGCGGAAGGCGTCGAGGGCCTGATCGCGATCGGCGGCGAGGACACGCTTGGCGCCGCCGCCCGCCTTCACAGCGAGCACGGCGTGCCTGTGGTCGGCGTGCCGAAGACGATCGACAACGATCTCGGCGCCACCGACTACACCTTCGGCTTCGACACCGCCGTCAACATCGCGATGGAGGCGATCGACCGGCTGCACACCACCGCCGGCAGCCACCACCGCGTCCTGATCGCCGAGGTGATGGGCCGCCACGCCGGTTGGATCGCCTTTCACGCCGGGCTGGCTGGCGGCGCCAACGTCATCCTCATCCCCGAGAACCCGTTCGACATCGACCGGGTCTGCGAGTTCGTCGGACGCCGCTTCGAGAGCCGCTACGCGCCGATCCTCGTCGCCGCCGAGGGGGCGCAGCCGCGGGGTGGGATGCCGACCGCGAGCAGCGCGGAGCTCGACGCCTTCGGCCACGTTCGACTCGGCGGCATCGCCCACTGGCTCGAGGGGGAGATCGAGCAGCGGACCGGCAAGGAGGCGCGCGCCACGGTGCTCGGCCACGTCCAGCGCGGGGGCACGCCGACTGCCTTCGACCGGGTCCTGGCTACGCGCTTCGGGCTGCATGCGATCGACGCGGTTGAGGCTGGCCGCTGGGGTCAAATGACGGCGCTGCGCGGTACCGACATTCATCTGGTCGAGCTGGCCGAGGCGACTGCGGAGCTGAAGACGGTGCCGAAGGAGCTGTACGAAGAGGCCGAGGTTTTCTTTGGGTAGGTGGGGGAGGAGCCGCTGCCGGCATCTCCTCCTCACTCGCAACTCGTCGCTGGGGAGGTTGGCTGCTGTCGCCTCTAGGTTCGTTCTCCTCCCGCGCAAAACGTTCGGAGGAGACACCGGCATCGGCTCCTCTCGGACCTTCCGCAGGGGCGGAGCTGTCGTCGCGTGCGGCCTTTTGCTTGCAGCTTCTGGTTGTGGCGCCCCAGAAGGCGTCGCCGAGAATGCGGTCCTGGCCACGTATGTCAGCCAACCCCTCTGTGCGGAAGCGAAGCGGGCTCTTGCCGTTGAGGAGGGTCGAGTGGCGGACGTGCGGGTGCGGGCGGTCTGCGTTGACGACTCGGGCTCGAGGGGCTCGCGCTTGGCGGCGATCGGGGCGGCTGCGCGGCGGGCGAGTGAGGACTCGTCTTCGGTCGTCTATCTCGGGACGACGGAGCCGGTTGCGGTTCGGTTTTCGGAGCCGATCCTCGTCGAAGCTGGGATCGCGCGTATCTCCAGCCACTCGGGCGCCGCTGCGATGGAAGGGCTGCTGCGGACGCTTCGCGGCAACGGCGACGTTGCCAGCCCGCGCGAAGCCGTCTACGAGCGCTTCGGTTAACGCAGCAGGTCCGTCAGGGCCGCGTCGACGTCGGTGAAGCGGAACTGGTAGCCGAGGTCGAGCGCTCGGCGCGGCATCACCCGCTGGCCGCCGCGCAGGACGTGGCCGAACTCCGAGCCGAATTTGAGGTCGAGGACGAGGCCCGGAACCGGCATCGCCGCCGGGCGGCCGATGGCGCGGCCGATCGCCTTCGAGAAGGCGCGGTTGGTCACCGGGTTGGGTGCGGTGGCGTTGATCGCCCCGCTCACCTTGTCGTTGTCGAGCGCCCAGAGCAGGATCCCGATCTCGTCCTCTATGTGGATCCAAGACACGTACTGGCGGCCGCCGGCGAGCGGCCCGCCGACGCCGAGCCTGAACGGGGGCAACAGCTCGGCGAGCATCCCGCCGTGGGCGTCGAGGACGTGCCCGGTGCGGACGACGACCAGGCGGACGCCGCTTCCCTCGGCCTCATGCGCCGCCTTCTCCCACTCCCGCACGACCTCGGAGTCGTAGCCGTCGCCGGGAGCGGACGACTCGTCGACCAGCGCCTCACCGCGGTCGCCGTAGAAGCCGATCGCCGCCTGGTTGACGAGGACCTTCGGCCTGCGCTCCAGGCCGGCTATGGCGCCGACCAAGTTGTGGGTGCCGGTGCGGCGGCTCTCCATGATCCGCCGTTTCGACTCCTCGGTCCAGCGCTGGTCGATCCTCTCGCCGAGCAGGTTGACGACCCCGTCCACGCCCTCGAAAGCGTCGGCCGGCGGCCGTTCCAGCATCGGTTGCCAGGCGTGCCAGACGACGCTCGGGTTCGTCCCCCGCGCCTTCTGCGGGTCCCGGGTCAGCCCGACCACCGAGTCACCCCGGGCGAGCAGGGCATCGCAGAGCGCCGAGCCGATGAAGCCGCTTGCCCCGGTGACCAGGACCTTCACGGCTGCGGCTGGCTCCTCAACTCAGGCGACCTCCACCGTCTGGAAGGTCCCGGTCTCCTCGCTGAAGCGGGCGATTCCCTCGCGCTTGGCCTCCTCGACCACCGCCCTTGCCACCTGCGGCGCCACGTCGCGATTGAAGACGCTGGGGATGATGTAGTCCTCGGAGAGGTCGTCCTCGGTGACGGTTTCGGCGATCCCGTGTGCGGCTGCCAGCTTCATCTCCTCGGTGATGCGGGGTGCGCCGGCGTCGAGGGCGCCGCGGAAGATGCCGGGGAAGCAGAGCACGTTGTTGATCTGGTTCGGATAGTCGGAGCGCCCGGTCGCCATGATCCGCACGTAGGGAGCGGCGTCCTCGGGCATCACCTCGGGGTTGGGGTTTGCCATCGCGAAGACGATCGCGTCGTCGTTCATCTTCCCCAGCGCCTCCGGCGGGATGATCCCCGGGCCCGAGAGGCCGATGAAGAGGTCCATGCCCTCGATCGCGTCGGCCGGCTGGCCGCTCACCTTCTCGGGATTCGAGTTCTCCGAGTACCAGCGCTTGATCCCACTCATCTCGCCCGCCTGGTAGTCCTCGCGCTCGGTCGAGAGGGCGCCGATGCGGTCGCAGCCGACCACGTGGGTGACGCCGGAGGCGAGCATCATCTTGGTCACCGCTACCCCCGCCGCACCGAGGCCAACCACCAGCACCCGCAGCTGCTCGATCGGCTTGCCGACGATCTTCAAGGCGTTGAAGAGCGCCGCCATCGTCACCACCGCGGTCCCGTGCTGGTCGTCGTGGAAGACCGGGATGTCGAGCGACTCCTTCAGCCGATCCTCGATCTCAAAGCAGCGCGGCGCCGAGATGTCCTCGAGGTTGATGCCGCCGAAGGTCGGAGCGATCAGTTCCACCGCCTTGACGATCTCGTCGGCGTCCTGGGTGTCGAGGCAGATCGGGAAGGCGTCGACCGCGGCGAACTCCTTGAACAGCATCGCCTTGCCCTCCATCACCGGCATCGCGGCCTCGGGGCCGATGTTGCCGAGCCCCAGCACGGCGCTTCCGTCGGAGACGACCGCGACCGTGTTCTTCTTGATCGTGTACTCGAACGCTTTGGCCCGGTCGGCATGGATGTCTTCGCAGACCCGGGCGACGCCGGGCGTGTAGGCCATCGAGAGGTCGTCGCGCGTCTTCAGCGGATACTTGTTCTCCATCTCGATCTTGCCACCGCGGTGCATCTGCAGCGTGCGGTCGACGTAGTCGAGAACCTTGGCGCCGCGGGTCGAGCCGATCGCCCGCAGGATCCGCTCCCAGTGGGGACGGTCCTGGGCGTCGATCGTGAACTCCCGCACCCGTTTGCCCTCGCTGCCGGCTCCGGGCACGAGGTCCACGCCCTGGAGCTGCCCACCCGCCTCGGCGATCGCCGCGGTCAATTTGCCGAGGGGCTCCTGCCGGGCATCGAGCTCGACCCGGATCGTGACGCTGTATTGGGCGCTGACGGCCATGGGCCGGCTATCGAATCAGATTCGCCGCTCCGTGCGTGCGTGGGCCTATGATCGCCGCGGATGGCGGCTGCCGCACTCGTTCTCTACGGGATCACCCTGACGCTCACCTTCGGGGTGCGGATCGCCTTGCAGGTGCGCCGCACGGGCTCAACCGGCGTTCACGGCGTTGCCCCGGGTGCAGGGCCCCTCGAGTGGTTCGCCGGCGCGCTTTTCGTCGCCGGCCTGGCGACCGGCGCTGCCGCGCCCGTGCTCGCTTTGCTGGACGTCCTCGAGCCGATTCCGGCGCTCGATGGCACGGCGGGGCACGTTCTCGGCGCCGTCCTTGCCGGCGGCGGGATCGTCCTCACCTTCCTCGCCCAGCTGGCGATGGGGGACGCGTGGCGGATCGGCGTCGATCCCGAGGAGCGGACGCAGCTCGTCACGGGCGGCCCCTTCCAGCTGGTGCGCAACCCGATCTACAGCGCGATGGTCCCCACCGTGGTTGGCCTCGCCCTGATGGTCCCGAGCGTCGTTGCCATCGCCGGCCTGCTCGCCCTGGCGATCGGCCTCGAGCTCCAGGTGAGGCTGGTCGAGGAGCCGTATCTGCTGCGCACCCACGGCGAGGAATACGCCGGATACGCCGCCCGGGTCGGCCGCTTCGTCCCCGGAGTTGGGCTGCTTCCCCTACCACCGAAGTAACCGCCCCCCGCCCACCCTGCGGCGATTTCAGGGTCAGCGGGGGAGAATCGACAGCCTCTGGCGCCTTAATCGCGGTATGCGCGAGGAAGGCGCCAGCCCCGACCTCCGGGCGAGTCAAATCGCGGCGCGTCAGCATGGCGTCCTCTCGGTTCGGCAACTGCGGGGTTGCTGCGAGCCAACGATGGCCCGGTGGACGTCTCGATACCCGGCGATTCGGGCCGCAAGAAGCACCGAGGGATACGGGTTCATCGGTGCTCCTCGCTCTCACCTACCGCAGTAACGCTTCGATCAGGCATCCCGATCACGACGCCGGCCCGGACGATCTCCGATCTCCGGCGGACCGCTTCAAGGCGGACTGGGCCGCGTCTCGTAACCGAAAGGGAACTGCGTAGAGCGATTCGGCAGGCCGAGGTGCTCGGATTGGCGATCGGCGAGGACGTCGGGTCCGACCGCACCCGCAGCGACCTCGAGGGCGACTTCCTTGCGCTCTGCCGCCGCCAGCGGTTGCCGAGGCCGGAGGTCAACGCACGGTTGGGCGAGGACCTCGTCGACTTCCTCTGGCGTCGGTCTCGCCTGATCGTCGAAACCGACGGCTACGTCTACCACCGCGGGAGGGTTGCCTTCGAGGATGACCGCGAGCGGGACCTGCGCCTCCGGGGCGCTGGCTTCGACGTGATTCGGGTCTCCGAAAAGCAGCTCAACGTGGAACCGGGGCGGGTCGCGGAGGCGGTGGCGGCTGCCCTTAGAGTTGGCCCGGATGCCCACCGGCGAGAAGACCAAGGCAAGCGCAGCGCAGAAGTCGGCTGACGGCGACGGTGAGCTGTTCCTGATCGACGGCAACTCGCTCGCCTACCGGGCCTTCTTCGCGCTGCCCGAGTCGATCGGGACGAGCGACGGCCGACCCACCAACGCGATCTACGGGCTTGCCTCGATGCTGGTCAAAATCGTCGTCGAGCACAGGCCGGCGGGGCTTGTCGTCGCCTGGGACGCGGGCATGTCGGGGCGGGAGAAGACCTACGACCTCTACAAGGCCCAGCGGCCGCCGCGGCCGGACCTGCTCGCCGAGCAGTGGCCGCACCTGATGCCGCTGGTCGAAGCCTTTGGCTACACCAACGTCAAGGTCGAAGGCTACGAGGCCGACGACGTGATCGGGACCCTGGCGCGCCGCGCCCAGGAGCAGGGCCTGCCGGTGATGGTCGTCTCCGGCGACCGCGACGTCTACCAGCTGGTCGGCGACGGAATCCGGGTGATGACGACCTCGCGCGGCGTCACCGACACCAAGGTCTACGACCGCGACGGCGTGGTCGAGCGCTACGGGGTGCCGCCGGAGCTGGTCACCGACCTGATCGGCCTCAAAGGCGACACCTCCGACAACATCCCCGGAGTCCCGGGGATCGGCGACAAGACGGCGGCCCAGCTGCTGCAGGAGTTCGGCTCGCTGGAGGCGGTGCTCGACAACGTCGACAAGATCTCCGGCGCCAAGCGCAAGCAGAACCTGGTCGAGCACGCCGAGGACGCGCGGATCTCGAAGCAGCTGGCGACGCTCGACTGCGAGATCGAGACCGGCGTCGACCTCGACGAGGTGATGGCGGTCCGGCCCGACCGCGGCGCCCTGCGCGAGTTCATGCGCGAGTTCGAGCTGCGGGCGGTGATGGAGCGACTGGAAGAGGGATTGCCGGATGGCGAGGCGGTGCCCGGTCGCAGCGTCGAGACGGAGTTGGAGGTGGAGGCGGTCGAGGGCAGCCCGGCCGATCTCAGCGAGGGGCCGGCCGCACTAGCGATCGACGGCAAGCGTTGGGCGGCCGCGGGCGGCGAGCGCATCGTCAAGGGGACCGGGAGCCTGGAGGAGCTTGCCGCCGCGCTCGGCGGCCGACCGCTTATCGGCCACGACGCCAAGTCGCTCGGCGGCGGCCGTCACGGCCTGCTCGCCGCGGCGGCGCGGAAGGGGATCGAGCTGGAACTGGCCCACGACACGATGCTGGCCGCCTACCTGCTGGAGCCGCAGCGCCGCACCTACGAGCTGGTCGAGCTGGCCGCCGACGCCGGCATCGGTCTGGCGCAGGCGGCCGTGGATACGGCGGGCGGGGGAGACGAGGAGAACGGTCAGATGGCGCTCGGCGAGGAGGTCGAGGCCGGGCTCGATCCGGCCGAGGAAGCACGCCTGGTCGCCGCCCTTGCCGATGCGCAGCGCCCGCGACTCGAGGAGCTGCGGCTGGAGGCGTTGCTGCGTGAGGTCGAGCTGCCCTTGGTCCACGTCCTCGCGGCGATGGAGCGGGAGGGGCTGAAGCTCGACGCTGTGAGGTTGGCCGAGGTCGGCGCCGGCTTCGGCGAGCGGATCGCCACCCTGGAGAAGGAGATATTCGAGCTGGCCGGGGAGGAGTTCACGATCGGCTCGCCACAGCAGGTAGGCCGCATCCTCTTCGAGAAGCTGGAGTTGACCCGTAAGCGGCGGGGGAAAACCGGCTTCTCGACCGACGCCCGCGTGCTTGCCCAGATCCGCGACGAGCACCCGATCGTCGAGAAAATCGAGCAGTGGCGGGAGCTGACCAAGCTCAAGAACACCTACCTCGACTCGCTGCCCGACCTGATCGACCCGGAGACCGAACGCGTCCACACCACCTTCAACCAGGCCGCGACGACGACCGGGCGACTCTCCAGCACCAACCCCAACCTGCAGAACATCCCGATCAGGACCGAGATCGGCCGCCCCGTGCGGGCCTGCTTCGTCGCCGAGAAAGGTGCCCGCCTGCTCTCCGCCGACTACAGCCAGGTCGAGCTGCGCGTGCTCGCCCACGTCGCCGACGAGGAGGTGCTGAAGGAGGTCTTCGCAGCCGGCGAAGACGTCCACGCAGCCACCGCCGCCGAGGTCTTCGACATCTCCCGTGAGGAGGTCGACGTCGGCCAGCGCTCAAAGGCGAAGATGGTCAACTTCGGCATCGTCTACGGCCTCACCGGCTTCGGCCTCGCCGACCGGCTCAACATCCCGCGCAAAGAGGGGGAGGAGTTCGTCGCTCGCTACCTGGAGCGTTTCCCCGCCGTACGCGCCTTCCGCGAGGAGACGATCGAGCGGGCGCAGGAGGAGGGGTACGTGAAGACGCTGATGGGCCGCCGCCGCTCGATCCCCGAGCTGCGCTCCGGCAACCCCAACACCCGCCGCCTCGGCGAGCGCCTGGCCGTCAACACGGTCATCCAGGGGACCGCCGCCGACATCATCAAGGTGGCGATGGTGCGCTGCGAGACCTCCCTGCGCGGGGCCGGAATGAAGACCCGGCTGGTGCTCCAGATCCACGACGAGCTGCTGTTCGAGGGACCGCCGGACGAGATGGACGACGCGACCACCCTGGTGCGGCGCGAGATGTGCGCCGCCTACCCGCTCGACCCAGCGCTCGAGGTCGATGTTGGGGTGGGCGTGGACTGGCTGGACGCGAAGTAGCCGGCGCACAGAGTCGCCACGAGCGGTAACGAGCGATGACTTGCGCAAAATGGCCCGCGCGCCAATCCGCGCACGCGCAACATTGGCACACATGCATTGCGGGGCTTTTTGGGCTAGCAATGATTTTACCTTGTTGATCAATTCTTAAGCAATCACGAATTTCGTGCTTAAGGACTTTGGAGCGCTATGTCTGATGAGCCCCAGAAAGGGGCAGGCGCCTAGCGGGAGCATGGCGCCCCAGTCGAACCGAAAGGATCAAGCATGAGTCTCAAGTTCAAAGCATTGGGCCTCGGCCTCATCGCCACCATGGTGATGAGTGCCTTTGCCGCCATGAACGCAACCGCAGGAACGGGCGGGCACTTCCACGCCTCAAAGAACGGACAGGATGTAAAACATCCGACGATCAAAGTGACAGAAGAAGGCACCCATGCAGTCCATCTGAAGATCCACGGGGCCGAAGGGGAAGTTGGTTGCACCGAAGCCAATTACACCACCACACTCCTCAATGCCACAGAAAATGACATCACAGTTAGCCCTGAATATAAAGGCTGCACCACAACAAACACGCCTACGAATGTAACGATTGATATGAATGGGTGCGGTTACACATTCAAGGTAGCTGCAGGCACGACCGGCGCAACTG
>DASVWY010000203.1:0-5795 GCA_036392975.1 Solirubrobacterales bacterium
GATCACTGGCTCACCGGCGATCCGCTCTCGGCCAAGAAATTGCTCGACCACACGATCGAGAAGGCCGAGGAGCGCCAGCGCCGCCGCGACGAGAAGGAGATGGCGCGCGCGTCCGCGACTCGGAAATTGCGCCTGCCCGGCAAGCTCGCCGATTGCTCGGAGCGGCGCGCGGCCGGCACCGAGATTTTCCTCGTCGAGGGCGATTCGGCCGGCGGCTCGGCGAAGCAGGCCCGCGACCGCAACACGCAGGCCGTGCTCCCGCTGCGCGGCAAGATCATCAACGTCGAGAAGAGCCGCATCGACAAGGTGCTGGCCAACAACGAGATCCAGGCGCTGATCACGGCGATCGGCACGGGCGTCCACGACGAGTTCAACCTCGAGGACGCGAGGTACCACAAAATCGTCATGGCGACCGACGCCGACGTCGACGGCGCCCACATCCGCACGCTCGTCCTCACCTTCCTCTACCGGCAGATGCCGGAGCTGATCGACGCCGGCTACGTCTACATCGCCAAACCGCCGCTCTACCGGGTCAAACAGGGCAACCAGGAGACCTACCTGGAGCGCGAGTCCGAACTGGAAGAGCTGCTGCTGCGCGACAAGATCGACGAGATCGAGCTGGCCGACGCGAGCGGCAAGTCGACGAAGCTCTCGAAGAGCCGCTGGCAGAGCTACACCCGCCGCGCCAAAGAGTACGAGGGCTGGGGCTCCTCGTTGCAGGCGGAGTTCGGCCACGAGACGGTGCGCTTCCTCGAGGAGTCGAGCCTGCTCGACGAAGAGGTGGCGACCCTGGCCGGCGCCCGCAAGGTTCTGGGTCGCAAGGCGGCCGACGCCGAGCCGTTCGACACCGAGATCGTCGCCGACTCCGACGGCGGCCTCAGCGTCAAGGCGATCGAACGCAAGAGCGGCCTCGCCCGCACCCACGAGCTGCCGGCCGAGCTGTTCGAGCACCACGACTACCGCAAGTTCGCCGAGGTCCACGCGGCGCTGCTGAAGCAGGTCGGACGGCCGCCCTTCGAGGCTCGCCTCGGCGGGCGCAGCGCCGAGGCCCTCTCCTTCCAGGCGTTGCGGGGCGCCGTCCTCGAGCTGGCCCGTCACGGGGTCCAGCTGACCCGCTTCAAGGGCCTGGGGGAGATGAACGCCGACCAGCTGCGCGAGACGACGATGGACCCCGCCACCCGGACCCTGGCCCGGGTCACCCTCGACGACGCGACCGCCGCCGACCAGATCTTCTCGATGCTGATGGGCGACCAGGTCGGTCCCCGCCGCGACTTCATCGAGAGCAACGCGAAGGACGTGAAGTTCCTTGACGTTTGACATCGACGTGTGTGGCGAGGGAGTGATCTGAGATGGCGCTGGAGGCCCTGACCGGGCGCATCGAGGAGCGCGAGCTGGAGAAGGAGATGCGCTCGTCCTACCTCGATTACGCGATGAGCGTGATCGTCGGCCGGGCGCTGCCCGACGCGCGCGACGGCCTCAAGCCGGTCCACCGCCGGGTGCTTTACGCGATGCACGACATCGGCCTGCAGCCGACCCGCGCCTACCGCAAGTGCGCCTTCATCGTCGGCGAGGTGATGGGCAAGTACCACCCGCACGGCGACTCGGCTATCTACGACACGCTGGTGCGGATGGCGCAGGAGTTCTCGCTGCGCTACCCGCTGGTCGACGGCCAGGGCAACTTCGGCTCGATCGACGACGACCCGGCAGCGGCGATGCGGTACTGCGTCACCGGCGACACCAGGATTGCGACGCCGAAGGGAACCGTACGGATCGACTCGCTCGTTCCCGACGTCGAGCCGGAGTCCGACAACGACCTCGACATCGAGGTCCTCGATCGGCTCGGTCGCCCCGTTCACGCATCGAAGCTCTTTCACTCGGGCGATCACCCGACGCTTCGCCTTCGCACTGCTCAGGGCCATGAGCTGACCGGCACGCACAACCATCCGGTCCTTTGTCTCGTCGACATGGCGGGCGTTCCCCTCTTCCTCTGGAAGCTCCTGGAGGAGATCCAGCCCGGCGACCGTGTCCTCCAGCTCCGCTCGCAGGCGCCCCCGCTGCCTGCGCAGGATCCCGAAAGCCTGGTAGTCGCTTATCTGCGATCGGAGAATGAGCCAACCCATCCCCAGGCGGGAACTAGGTCATATGCCGCCACGGCGATGTTGGAGCGAATCGCTTCAGAGGAGGTTCGCTCGGTAGTTGAGCCACTTGTCACCGGCGATTACTTCTACGCCGAGGTTGAGTCGGTCGAGTCGGCGGGGGTCCAACCTGTCTTCTCGCTCCGGGTCGACACCGACGACCACTCGTTCATCACCAACGGCTTCGTCAGCCACAACACCGAGGCGCGCCTGGGCCGGCTGGCAACCGAGTTGCTGCGGGACATCGACGCCGACACCGTCGACTTCGGGCCCAACTACGACGAATCGACGCAGGAACCGCTGGTCCTGCCGGCCCGCTTCCCCAACCTGCTGGTCAACGGCGCCGCGGGGATCGCGGTGGGGATGGCGACCAACATCCCGCCCCACAACCTGCGCGAGGTCGCCGGCGCCGTCAGCGCCTACATCGACGACCCCGCCATCGACCTGGCCGGCCTGATGGAGCACGTCAAGGGACCCGACTTCCCCGGCGGCGGGATCATGAGCATGGAGGGGATCCGCGACGCCTACGCCTCCGGCCGCGGCACCGTCAGGGTCCGTGCTCGCGCCCACGTCGAGCCGCTGAAGGGCGGCAAGGACGCGATCGTCGTCACCGAGCTGCCGTTCATGGTCAAGAAGGGCGGCGACAACGGCCTGATCACCAAGATCGCCGACCTCGTCCGCGAAAAGAAGCTGGAGGGAATCTCCGACCTGCGCGACGAGTCGGACCGTTCCGGGATGCGGCTCGTGATCGAGCTCAAGCGCGGCGGCCAGCCGGCCAAGGTCGTGCTCAACAACCTCTACAAGAAAACGCAGATGCAGAACAGCTTCGGCGTCAACATGGTGGCGCTGGTCGACAACGTCCCGCGCACGCTGAGCCTGCTCGAGCTGGTCCACCACTACGTCCAGCACCAGCGCGAGGTCATCACCCGCCGCACCCAGTACGAACTGCGCCGCGCCGAGGCCCGCGCCCACATCCTCGAGGGGTTGCTGATCGCCCTCGACAACCTCGACGCGGTGATCAAACTGATCCGCGGCTCGGCCGACCCCGACGCCGCCCGCGACGGCCTGATCGAGAAGTTCGAGCTCTCGCGCGAGCAGGCGCAGGCGATCCTCGACATGCGACTCCAGCGCCTCACCGCGCTGGAGTCGGACAAGGTGCGGGCCGAGCACGCCGACCTCCTCGAGCGGATCGGCGAGCTGCGGGCGATCCTCGGCGACGAGGCGCGCGTGCTGGGCCTGGTCAAGGAGGAGCTGACCGAGATCGTCGAGTCCTACGGAGACGAGCGCCGCACCGAGATCGCCCACTTCGAGGGCGACGTCGGGATCGAGGACATGATCGCCGACCAGCAGATGGTCGTCTCGCTGACCGCCTCGGGCTACGTCAAGCGGCTACCGCTTGCCACCTACCGCCAGCAGCGCCGCGGCGGGGTTGGGGTGATGGGGATGAACATGAAGGAGGACGACTACATCGCCCACCTCCACATCTGCTCGACCCACGACTACCTGCTCTTCTTCACCAACCGCGGCAAGGTCTACCGGCTCAAGGTCTACGAGCTGCCGGAGGGCTCGCGGACCTCGAAAGGCAGCGCCCTGGTCAACCTGCTGCCGCTGCGCGAAGGCGAGCGGGTGATGGCGGTGATTCCGACCCGGGACTTCAAGGAGGGCAAGTACCTCGCCTTCGCCACGGCCCAGGGCCTGATCAAGAAGACCGAGTTCCTCGCCTACAACACGCCGATCCGCGCCGACGGGATCATCGCGATCAAGGTCCGCGACGGCGACGAGCTGGTCCAGGTCCGCCTCACCTCGGGCGACGACGACATCCTGATGGTCTCCCACTCCGGCCATGCCTCCCGCTTCTCCGAGGACGCCGTGAGGCCGATGGGCCGCGACACCAGCGGCGTCAAAGGCATGAACGTCGCGGGCAAGGACAACCGCGTGCTGGCGATGGACATCGCTCGCGACGACACCGAGCTCTTCGTCGTCACCGAGAACGGCTACGGCAAGCGCACCTCGATCGCCGAGTACCCGGTCAAGGGCCGCGGCACCAAAGGCGTGCTGACCGCGAGGCTGACCGAGAAGAAGGGCGGCCTTGCCGGCGCCCTGATCGTCCGCGAGCACCAGGACCTCCTCTTCATCTCCCAGAACGGGATGGTCCAACGGACCGCCGCCAGCGGCATCTCGTGCATGGGTCGCTCCACCCAAGGGGTGCGGGTGATGAACATCAAGGACGACGACTGCGTCAGCGCCGTCGCCCTGGTGGTCGAGTCCGAGGAGGGCTCGGGGGCAGCCGCCGAAGACGGCGCCGCGCCCGAGCCGCTTCCCGGCAGCGAGTCCTAAGCGGCGACGGCCGGTAAGTACTGTTGCCACGCCGCCGGGATCGACGGCGTCGCGACCTGGATGAACACGGTGGGCGGCGGCGGCTTCGGCCTCTTGCGGGGGTGCATCTGAATCTCGCGCGGCAGGCGGTTGCCCTTGCGACGGTTGCAGGTGGCGCAGGCGGCGACGATGTTCTCCCAGACCGATTTGCCGCCGCGGCTGCGGGGGATCACGTGGTCGACGGTGAGGCCCGACTTGCGCGAGCCGCAGTACTGGCAGGTCCAGGCGTCGCGGGCCAGCACGGCGCGGCGGGTGATGCGACGGCGGTGCGCCTCGCGCGGCACCCGCACGTAGTTGACGAGGCGGATCACGTCGGGTCGCTCCAGCGTCATCCGCTCGGAGTGGATCGCCCCCTCGCGTCGCTCCAGCAGCTCGGCCTTTTCCTTGAGGAGCAGGACGGCGGCGCGCCGTAACGTGCAGACGTTGATCGGCTCATAGGTGGCGTTGAGAACCAATACGCGCGCCATATTGCTCGGAGATTCTACGCAAGCGCCCTAACCGATCGGATAGGAGCCGAGGATTCGAACCGATTCGGCCTTGGTGCGGAGCGCCTCGAGCGCGGCCTGGACCGGTTCGTCGTCGAGCGATCCTTCGAGATCGCAGAAGAACATGTAGCGGCCGAGGCCGCGGCGCAGCGGCCGCGACTCGATCCGGCTCAGATTGATCCCGCGGCTGGAGAACTCGAGCAGGGCGTCGACGAGCGCGCCGGGGTGGTCGGCGCCGAGCTCCGAGAAGACGATCGAGGTCCGCCACGATCCCGTGCCGCTGGCCGGGGTTCCCGCGGGCGCGATCCAGACGAAGCGGGTGACGTTGTCGGGCTCGTCCTCGATTCCCTCCTCGAGCACGGTGCAGCCGTAGAGCTCGGCGGCGGAGCGGGCGCCGATCGCCGCCCAGGGGCGCACCGACTCGCCGACCATGCGGACCGCCTCGGCGGTGCTGCTGACGCTGCGCCGTTCCACGCCGGGCAGGCGCTCGCGCAGGAAGCGGGCGCACTGGGCCAGCGGCTGCGGGTGCGAGAGGACGGCGGCAACCTCCTCCAGCCCGACTCCCTCGCGGGCAATCAGGTGGGCGTGGACCTCGAAGTCGTGCTCGCCGACGATCGTCACCGCCTCCGCCTCGAAGGCGAGCGTGTCGAGCGTGCTGCGCACCGAACCCTCGATCGAGTTCTCGAAGGGGACGAGGGCCCGCTCCGCCTCCCCCCGCTCGACGGCCAGGATCGCGTCGTGGACAGTGGGGGTCCGCAGCGGCTCGATCTCCTCACCCGCTTGCATCGCCTCGCGGAGG
>DASVWY010000204.1:0-6681 GCA_036392975.1 Solirubrobacterales bacterium
AGGGCTCGGTGCCAAGCGGATAACAGCGTCTCGCGCTCCTCAGCCCCCATTCGCGGCTCGTAGCGCGCCGCCTCGCGCCACATCTCGCCGACCCGCTCGATGTTCCAGCGGCCGCTGGCGATGCCGGCCAGGTAGGCGGCCCCGAGGGCCGTCGTCTCGGCGATCTCCGGCACGACCACAGGGGCACCGAGGACGTCGGCCTGGAACTGCATCAGCCAGCGGTTGGCGGTGGCCCCGCCGTCGGCCTTCAGCTCCGCCAAACGCTTCCCCGACGCCGCCTCCTCCGCCCGCACCGCATCGACCGTTTGGTAGGCGATCGCCTCCAGCGCCGCCCGCGCCAGATGGGCGCGACCGCTGCCGCGGGTGAGACCGACGATCGTCCCGCGCGCGTAGGGATCCCAGTGGGGCGAGCCGAGCCCGGTCAGCGCCGGCACGAAGTAGACGCCGTCGTTGCCGTCAAGCGAGGCGGCCAGCGCTTCGCTCTCGGCCGCCTCGTCGAGGATCCGCAGGCCGTCGCGCAGCCACTGCACGGCCGCGCCGGTGACGAAGATCGAGGCCTCCAGCGCGTAGGCGGCCTCCTCCCCCACCGAGCCGGCGACGGTCGTCAGCAGCCCCTCGGCCAGCGCGGGGGCCTGGTTCCCCGCGTGGAGGAGAACGAAGCTGCCGGTGCCGTAGGTGTTCTTCGCCTCGCCGGGCCGGTGGCAGGCCTGCCCGAACAGCGCCGCCTGCTGGTCGCCGGCGATCCCCGCCACCGGCACCTCGCCGCCGAACTCGGCGGTCGTCCCATAGACGTAAGCCGACGGCAACGGCTCCGGCAACTGCGCCGGGTCCACCCCGAACAGCTCGCACATCTCCTCGTCCCAGGTCAAGCGCCGGATGTCGAAGAGGAGCGTGCGCGAGGCGTTCGTGTAGTCGGTCGCGTGGCGGCCGGTCAGCTTGAAGAGGAGCCAGGAGTCGATCGTGCCGAAGACCGCCCGCTCCGCCGCCTCGACGTTGCGCAGCAGCCACTCGATCTTGGTGGCGGAGAGGTAGGGGTCGAGGACGAGGCCGGTCCGCTCCCGCACCAGCGCCTCGTAGCCGTCCGCCCGCAGCTCCTCGCAGCGCGCCGCCGTGCGCCGGTCCTGCCAGACGAGCGCCCGGTGGACCGGCTCGCCGCTGGCGGGGTCCCAGGCAACCACGGTCTCGCGCTGGTTGGCGATGCCGATCGCATCCAGCTCCGCCCCCTCGATGCCGGCGTCGGCGAGCGCTTCGGCCCCGACCCGCCGCGTCACCTCCCAGATCTCGCCGGCGTCGTGCTCGACCCATCCCGGCTGCGGGAAGTGCTGCTCGAACTCCGAGTAGGCACGGCCGGCGATCCGACCCTCCCCGTCGAAGACGAGGCAGGTCGTCCCGGTGGTCCCCTGGTCGATGGCGAGGATCACGGTTGTCCCAGCACGGCAGCGGGTGTACGGTCGATGTCGGGCAGGGTCCAGACCCTATGGAAGGAGCCACCATGGCAGCAGCTGAGGTCAAGAACTTCGACTCTCCCGACGAGGTCCGCCAGTTCGAAGGAAAGGGCCAGGCGGAGGTGGTCGAACTCGCCGGCCACCCGGTCGGCAAGGGAACCTTCGAGCCAGGCTGGAAATGGTCGGAGAACGTGAAGCCGATCGCCGGCACCGACTCCTGTCAAGTCGCCCATTTCGGTTATGTGCTGTCCGGCAGCATGCGCGTTTACATGGACGACGGCTCGGAGGTCGAGCTCAAAGCCGGCGACGTCGTCGCGATCCCGCCGGGCCACGATGCCGAGGTTCCGGGTACCGAGCCCTGCGTGATGGTCGACTTCGGAGAGATCGGCAACTACGCGAAGCGCGTCTGACCCTCAGCCGCGCCGGCGGCGGGAGAGATAGACGCGGGTGAAGTCCAGCAGCTGACGGGCGCGGTGGACGAAGCCGCCGAGGCTGCGGCCGGTCGCGCGGTGGGAGAGGTCGAGCTCGTACTCGCGCAGGCGGTAGCCGGCGCGGACGGCGTCGACCGTCATCCCGACCTCCATCCCGTAGCCGCGGGCGAAGGGCAGCGTTGCCCGCAGGACCTCGGCCCGCATCGCCCGCTGACCGGAGATCGGCGCGGCGGTTTCAAGGCCGCACAGCCCGCGGATCGCCCGACGGGCGGAGCCGAGTGCGATGCCGAAGCCGCCGCCGACACGGCGGCTGAAGGCGGCGACGGCGAGGTCGCACTCGCCGCGCTCGACCGCATCGACCAGCGGCGCCAGCCGGGCCGCGGAGTCACCCAGATCGCCGTCGCAGAGGAGGACCGTGCGCGGCGCCGGCTCGCCGCTGAGCGCGGCCTCGGCGGCGGCGCTGACGTTGGCGCCCTTGCCATGGGGACGGCCGCGGCTGACGACCTGGGCGCCGGCCGCGAGAGCCGCCTCGGCGGTGCCGTCGGTCGAAGCGTCGTCGGCGACCCAGATCGCCGCCCGCGGCAGAGCGTCGCGCAGCGCCGCGACGGTTGCCGCGATCCGGTCCGCCTCGTTGCGCGCCGCGACAATGATCGCGAGGGAGCCTGGCACGGCCGGCATTCTCCTTCAACCCCCTTCCGGTGTTCGTTATCTCGCTCAAACGTGCATAACGAACACCGGAAGCCGAGGGCACCGGAGCGGCGGATATTGTCCCGCGCCATGGCGGACATCGAGGCCCACATCACCGGCAACGTCTGGAAAATCGAGGTTGCGGTTGGCGATCAAGTCGAGGACGGCGACACCGTCGTCATCCTCGAGTCGATGAAGATGGAGATCCCGGTCGAGGCGGAGGACGATGGGACCGTGAAGGAGATCCGCTGCGAGGAGGGCCAGGCGGTCAGCGAAGGCGACGTCCTCGTAGTGCTGGAGTGAACGAGCAGCTCGCCGGCGGCAAGCTGCTCCTCGACTCACCCGCCGAGGCGGTCGTCCGAATCCAGATCTCCAATCCCGAGCGCCGCAACGCGCTCGACCACGAGATCCTCGACGCCCTGGCCGAGCTGCTGCCACAGCTGGACAGCGACATCGAGACCCGCTGCGTGATGATCACCGGCGCGCCGCCGGTCTTCTCGGCCGGCTACGACCTCACATCGATCCCGGCCGAGACCTTCGAGCGCGACGCCGAGGCCCTGGTCGCCCACCCCTTCCACGCGGCGATGGAGACACTGGCCGCGCATCCCTGGCCGACGCTCGCCGCGATCAACGGCCACTGCCTCGGCGGCGGTCTCGAGCTCGCCGTCACCTGCGACCTGCGGATCTGCGCGAGCGGGGCGAAGCTGGGGATGCCGCCGGCCAAGCTCGGCCTCGTCTACGGCCACGTCGGCCTGCGCAAGTTCCTCGACACGGTCGGCTTGCCGCGAACCAAGGAGCTGTTCCTCACCGGTCGCGACTTCACGGCGGAGAGGGCGGAGCAGATCGGCCTCGTCCACGAGGTCGTCGACGCCGAGGGCTTCGAGCAGGCGGCCGTCGAGCTGGCGGCGTCGATCGCCGCCAACGCGCCGCTCTCGCTGCGCGGCAACAAGCGCGCGATCGAAGTGCTGAACGGGAGCCCGGTCCTGAGCGAGGAGCAGGAGGGAGCGCTGATCGCCCTGCGCGAGTCCTGCTTCTCCTCCGAGGACCTGCGCGAGGGAATCAGCGCTTTCGCCGAGAAGCGCAAGCCCCGCTGGCAGGGGCGCTGACCCGGTGAACTTGCTGTGAGCGCCGCCGCCCGCAGGCAGCTGGCCGCCACCGACCCGACGATGGCGGCGCTGATCGAGCGGATCGGCAAGATCGACCTGGCGACGCGGCTGCGGCGGCGCAGCGAGGAGCGGCCCGCCGACGCCTACGGGGCCCTGCTGCGGGCGATCGTCGGCCAGCAGCTCTCGACCAAAGCGGCGCGGACGATCTACGGCCGCGTCTGCGAGCTGTTCGGCGGCACCACCCCCTCGCCCGAGCAGCTGCTCGAGGCCAGCGAGGAGGACCTACGGGCCTGCGGCCTCTCCGGCCGCAAGGTCGAATACATCCGCGACCTCGCCTCGCACGTGTTGAGCGGCGAGCTGGAGCTGGACCGCCTCGACCAGCTCTCCGACGAGGAGGCGATCGAGGAGATAGTCGCCGTGCGCGGGCTCGGCCAGTGGACGGCGGAGATGTTCCTGCTCTTCCATTTGGAGCGGCCGGACGTGCTCTCCGGCGGCGACCTCGGGATCCGCAAGGCGATCCAGATCGAGTACGGGCTGGCGACGATGCCGACGCCGCAGCGGGTGCTGGAGATCGGCGAGCCGTGGCGGCCCCACCGCAGCCTCGCCTCGCTCTACCTCTGGGAGTCGCTGGCGGCGGTTCCGGACTAGCGGCTCGGGCCGAGGGCCGTGCATTCAGCCGCCACTGACCTCGCGCGGTCACTCCCGGGCGAGGCGGTGGCGGAGGCGAAGGACACGCCCGGCCGAGGACTCGAAGCTCGCCCGCGAGAGGGCGCCCGTGCGGAGACGCCGCAGCAGCGCCCGGCCGGCGCGGCTGGCGGAGCCGAGGTCGGTGAAGAGCAGGAGGTCGACGCCGGCTCGGGCGGCGGCCACGCCGGCCTTCGCCGGGCCGCCGAAGTCGCGCACCGCCACCGTCTCCAGCGCGTCGGTTATGGAGACGCCCTCGAAGCCGAGCCTGGAGCGCAGCTCGCCGCTGGCGATCGAGCGCGTGAAGGCGGCGGGCTTGGAGGAGAAGGCGGGGTAGATCGCCGTGCTGAGCATCACCATCGCACCGCCGGCAGCGACGAAGCGCCGGTAGGGCGCCTCGTCGACCCGGCGCAGCGTCGCCTTGGGCCGAGCAATCCGCTGCACGGCGACGTCGGTGTTGAGCGTGGCGGCGCCGAAACCGGGGAAGTGCTTGGCGGTGGCGGCGACACCGGCCGCTTCCAGCCCGGCCGCGAACGGCACAGCGGTCGCAATGACGCTGGCCGGTGCCGACCCGAAGCCGCGCTCGCTCTCCGCAATGGTGCCGCCCGCCCGGGCCACGTCGAGGACCGGCGCCAGATCGACGTTGACCCCGACCTCCCGCAGGCTGAGTCCCGTCAACCGCCCCTGCTCGCGGCTGAAGTCAGCTCCGCGGGCGCCCATCGTCCGCGCTGAGGCGAACGGAGCCCCGGCAAGCCGCCTCACCATCCCGCCCTCCTGATCGGTCATCACCAGCAGCGGGTCGCGTAGGCCTGCGGGCCGCGGGATCGCCTCGAGCTCGTCCACGAGGCGCTTCGCCGCTGCCCGGCTCGGCATGTTTTCGGCGAAGAGGATGACGCCGGCGACCGCGCCCGCGCGGATCATGCGCCGCAGCGCCGGCGGCGGCTGCGTCCCCGAGAAGCCCGCGACGATCCGCTGGCCGGCGAGCCGGTCGAGGGGGAGCCCGGTCGCCGCGCTCGGCGGCGGCTCGGCGTCGTCCCCCAGGGCGGCGCCGAAAGCGAAAGCGCCGGCGGCGAGGCCGCACGCCGCCGCGACCGCGACCCGCCGCCGTCTGATCGCTGCCGCTGCCACGCGATCGATCTTACGGCGGCTCCGAAGCCCGCCCGGCGTCCGGACCGGTGCCTAGCCTTGCGCGCTGGATGCCCCCCCTGATCGACTTCGAGGAAGCGCTGGCGCTGGGCGAGCTGAGCGACCGGCAGGAGATCGGCGACCTCGTCGAGCGCGCCTGGACCGTGCGCAAGGAGAACTTCGGCGACTCCACCGACATGTGCTCGCTGGTCAACGCCAAGTCCGGCGGCTGCGCCGAGGACTGCGGCTTCTGCGCCCAGTCCCGCTACGCGGAGGCCGACACGCCGATGCACGCGATGATGGAGCCCGAGCAGATCCTCGAACACGCCCGGGCGGCGGAGGCGGCGGGCGCCCATCGCTTCTGCATGGTCACCCAGGGCCAGGGGCTCTCGAAGCGGGACTTCGCGAAGATCCTCGAGGGCGCCAAGCTGGTCGCCGAGCAGACCAACCTCAAGCGCTGCGCCTCGATCGGCCACATGTCGGCCGAGCGCGCCAAGCAGCTGCGCGAGGCGGGCATCCAGCGCGTCCACCACAACGTCGAGTCGGCCCGCTCCTATTACCCGGAGGTCTCGAGCACGGTCCGCTACGAGGGGCGGCTGCGGACGATCGACGCGGTTAAGGAGGCGGGGCTGGAGACCTGCGTCGGCGGCATCCTCAACCTCGGCGAGTCGCCGCGGCAGCGGGTCGAGATGGCCTTCGAGCTGTCGGAGCTGAACCCGACCTCGGTCCCGATCAACCTGCTCAACCCGCGCGAGGGGACCAAGTTCGGCGACCGGCCGCTGATGGACGCCTGGGAGGTCGTCAAGTGGGTGGCGATCTTCCGCCTGATCATCCCCGGCGCCCTCTTCCGCCTCTGCGGCGGCCGCGTCGAGAACCTCGGCGACCTGCAACCGCTGGCGGTCAAGGCGGGGCTGAACGGGGTGATGATGGGCAACTTCCTGACCACCCTGGGGGCCGAGCCCGAGGAGGACCGGGCGATGTTCGAGGAGCTGGGCCTGAACGTGGCGCGGCAGCCGGACAACGGCGCCAACCCGCGTCCGGACAACCGCTCGGGCTGGCTCCAGGGCGAGGCGCCGGCGACGCCGATCGACGAGCTGATCGACCGCCAGGACGAGGCCAACTTCTGGGACCCCTCGACGCAGCTGCGGGTGATCAAGAAGACGAAGAAGCCCCCGCCCTACCCCCGCAGCGTCGCCGCCAAAG
>DASVWY010000205.1:0-5285 GCA_036392975.1 Solirubrobacterales bacterium
GGCGAGCCTGCGACCGCCTCCCTCGAGCCGGGTGAGGCCGTCGGACAGCGCCGTCGTGCCTTTTCGCAACCGCTTCAGGGCGATCACTCCGGAGACCAGCCAGGCGGTCACCTGCTCGGCTTCCTCGGCGTCTTCGAGCAGGCGATCCTCAAGCGCGGCCAGCTCCGCCGGCAGGCCCGCGTATTCGGGGGCGTAGGGCTGGCCGCTGGCCGGATCGGTGCCGCTGACCGCCGCCAGCGCCCGCCGAACCGCCTCCAGGGCGGCCGCGTAGTTGGGGTCGGTTTTGCCGACCGTCATTCCCTCCAGCTGCTGGAGCGCCGTCGCGAGCTGTTGGTTGGCGACTTCGGCCGGCGCCACCAGCTGCGGCAGTTTCCGGTGCGCGTCCCGGTTGAGCGACTTCTGCAGGTGCCGCGAGCGCCTCAGCGCGTTGCGTCGCAGGTTCGGGACGATGCTCTGGACGGCGAATTTGAGCTGCAACCCGGCGAAGGCCGCTTGTTTTTGGGCGGCGGCAAGTTTCCGCGTCCCCGCGGCAAACGTTTCGAGGGCGCCGACGGCGCGTTCGCTGCCGGCGGTTGCGCGAGCAAGCGCCGCGGCGATCGCCGTCGCCCCCTCCTCGGCCCTGTCGGTGCCCTGGGAGATGAGGCCGGCGCCGTAGGTCGCTTTCGCGAGGCCCTCCCGCAACTGCCTGACCCCGAGCGCGGCGCGCCCCAGGTTGCGACCGAGTCGCCCGAGCTGCGCCAGCGGGCCCCCCGGCCCACCGGCGCCGATCAGGCGCCTGCCCGTCAGGCGCAGCGGCTCGACCGCCTCGGCGACCTGGCCCGGCCCGATCACCGCCTTCACGCCCGGCAGCTCCGCCACCTCTCGCTGCCAGCGGCTGAGCGCGTTGAGCCGGCCCGGATCGGTGATCGACCCTTCGTCGACGGTGGCGACGATCAGAAAGGGCGCGTCGTAGCCGGGGCCGATCGTCTCGGAGATCAGCTCGAAGTCCTGCCGGTCCGGGTCGTCGTGGGCGAGCTGGGACTGACTGGGCGGACCGGTCTTCAGGGCAAGGGCGGGCGCCGCCAGCACGAGCACGATCGCGCCTATCAGCGCGGCGACGAGGACCGGCCGCCGCAGCGCGGCGCCGACCATCGCCATCAGGCGCGAGTCGGCCTCCGACGGCGCCGGGCCGATCCGCCAGCGGTCGATGTTCGGCCCGAGCAGGACGAGCACCGCCGGCCCCGCCACGATCGCGACGAGGACGCTGAGGGCGACGACCAGCGCCAGCGTCGCCGCCAGCGAACCGAGCAGCGAGCCCGGCACGATGAAGAAAGCAACCAGCATCGAGAGCAACAGGGTGCTGCCGGCGAAGACGGTGGTCCGCCCGGCGGTTCGCCGCGTCGCCCAGGCGGCGTCGAGCGGGTCGGCTCCGGCCGCCAGCTCCTCGCGGAAGCGGGAGACGATCAGCAGCGCGTAGTCGACCCCGAGCGCGAGCCCCATCATCGTGCAGACGACGAGCGCGAAGGCGTCGATGGCGAACGAGTCGGCGAGGATCGAGAGCAGGCCGCGCGAGGCGAGGACGGTGATGGCGCCGAAGGCGAGCGGCACCAGGGCGGCGACGGGCGAGCGGAAGACAAGCAGGAGGACGATGAGAAGGATCGGCAGGGCAATCAGCTCGCCCCGCTCGGTGGCGGCGATCGATTCGTCCTGGATCGCGCGAGAGAGGGTGGCGAACCCGGTCTGGGTCGCGTCGACCGGCGGCCGCACGTCCCGCTCGAGGATCTCGTTCAGTTCGGGGACGGTCTCGTTGACGGCCTCGCGGATGCCGACGTGGAAGTCGACCAGGATCAGGGCGCGACGCGGGTCCGGCCGCAGGCGCCGGACCGCGCCCCGGTCCCAGGGCGAGAGGGTCGTCACCTCCGGGTTCTCGCGCAGGGTCCGGATCAGCTCCGGGCCCTGGCGATCGAGCGCCGCCGCCGGCCCGCGCAGGAGGACCACGAACGGCGCGCTTTCGCCGAAGTGCTCGCGCAGCATCGCGTTGGCGCGCTCGGAGGAGGTGCCGGGGATGCGCAGAGAGCTGGGGCTGAGCTTCTCCTCGAGGCCGATCCCGATGACGCCGAGGACGAGGAGAACGAGGGCCACGGCGGCGAGGAGGCGGCGCGGGTGGCGCAGCGATAGGGGTGGGCGGGTGGCAGCCTCCCCTGGCGCCGAGCGGCGCCTTCCCCTGCTCCTCCTCAAAGCCACACGTGGTAGTTTGGCGGTCCGTAGCTACGGAAGGGGGGACGTATGCGGAAGGCTCTGTTAAGGACGCTGACTGCAACCGCTTTGATCGCATTGCTGGCCGTGGGGGCGGCGCAGGCGATCGAACTCCGCGTCGGCAAGATCATCATCATCGCGGACGGCGGCTTCAAACCGACGACGCTGCCGAAGAGCAAGAACGCGCCGATCGAGCTCTACGGCTACGCCAAGTTCAAAACGATCGACGGTTCGCGGCCATCGCCGCTGCGCAGGCTGCTGCTGGAATTCGACAAGCACGGCGCGGTCGAGACCCGCGGGCTGCAGAAATGCACCCAGGCGAAGCTGATCGCGACGACCTCGGCGCGGGCGCGCAAGCAGTGCCCGGATGCGATCGTCGGCACCGGCTTCGGCACCGCCCTGGTCGAGCTGCCCGAACAGCGCGGGATCAGGGCGTCCTCCCCCCTGACCCTGTTCAACGGGATCGAGCGGCACGGCAACCCGACCCTGCTCGGGCACGCCCACCTCGACTATCCGGCGCCGACCACCTACGTGATCGAGATCGAGATCGAAAAGATCAACAAGGGTCGCTACGGCTTCAGGACCATCGCCGACTTCCCCCGGATCGTCAACGACTACGGATCGCCGCTCTACGGGCGACTGAAGATCGGCCGCGAATGGATCTTCAAAGGCCAGCGGCTGAGCTTCGCCAACGCCCATTGCCCCGACGGGCGGCTGCAGGCGCGGGGCGAATTCAGCTTCAAGGACGGCAGCTCCGTCAAAGGCACGACCTTCAAACGGTGCAAAGCCAGGGGCTAGTCCGGCGATGAGAGGGCGCTACCTTCGACATGTGGCAAGTGTTGAGGGAGCGATGAAACGGGTTGGGCTGCTGAGGATCCTGGCGCTGGTTGGCGCCTGCGCTTCCCTGGCCGCGACTGCCGCGCCGGCCGGCGCGGCCCGGATCTCGGTTGGGAACCTGATCCTGCGCGCGGACGGCGGCTTCACGCCGCGCCAACTGCCGCGGCGCACCTACGTCCCAATTCGCTTCGAGGGCCACGGGAACATCGAAATGCGCGACGGCTCGGCGCCGCCGGCGCTGCGGCGGATCCGGCTCGACTTCGATCGCGACGGCAAGCTGACGACCACCGGCCTGCCCGTCTGCCATGCCGGGCAGATCGAGGGGACGAGCACGCAAGATGCGCGCAGCCGCTGCGGCGGTGCCCAGGTCGGCAGCGGCAACGTCGCGGCGACCGCCGCCCTCCCGTTCCTCGGCCGCGTCAACGTGAAGGCCCCCCTGACCCTGTTCAACGGACCGAAACAGAACGGCGGCTGGACCGTCCTCGCCCACGCCCAGACCAACGTCCTGCTGCCCGAAACGTACGTCGTCACGATTCCGATCGAACCGCGCCGCGGTGGCTACGCCTACCGCTCGACCTTCGACATACCGCCCCTCCTGGGAGGGCTCGCCGCGCTGACCCACATCGACGCCAAGGTCGGCCGTCGCTATACCGCCGGCGGCCAGGAGCGGAGCTTCATCTCCGCCCGCTGCTCGGACGGCATCCTGCAGACCCAGGGCTACGCCTCCTTCGCCGACGGGACGATCATGAGCGGCGCCCTCTTCAAGCCCTGCAGCGTCCAGCGGTAGGCGAGCGCGCCTTCCTATACTTGCCCGCCCCGGGCCGTTAGCTCAACCGGTAGAGCAGGAGACTCTTAATCTCAAGGTTGAAGGTTCGAGTCCTTCACGGCCCATCGTCAGAAGCCGGTGCACGTCGGGGTTGTGTCACTCGTGGGAAGGGTCTGAGATCCAGTGCGCCGCAACGCCAAGGTGCTCGCCGAGGCGCTCGAGGTGTTGGTCGAAGTGCAGAATGCCGATGCCCGCGTCCTGGGCGGCAGCGGCTACAGCCAGGTCGGCGAGAGGAAAGCGATGGGCTCCGTGAGAGCCAGCGGCCGCCAGCTCGCGCATCGTCGCCAGCACGCCGCGCTGCACGCTGCGATCCACGGGGATCTCACGGAGGCCCTCCAGGGTGCGCTCGACCGCCGCGATTCCCTCGGATCCTCGTGCATCCACCATCAGCTCGTAGCGCACCGGCCAGCACCAGCAGACGTCGCCGCGCTCGATCGCACTCAGCAGCAGGTCGCGCCCTCTCGGGTCGCGACGCGCCTGCATCCAGGCAGAGGTGTCTGCCAACACGGGGCCGGCCCCATCCCAGAGCTGGGCGGACATCAAGCGGCGGGGGGTGCGTTCAGCCGGTCGACCGCGTCGAGGTCGAGGTCGAACTGCCTGGCGTCCATCGCATCGAACAGCGCCTCAGCGGCGACTCGGCGATTGCGCCCGGCCTCCAGCTCAACCTCCGCCCCCTCGACGGCGAGGCGGCGCAGCAGCGTCGCATCGGCCTCGCGGGTGCCGGTTGCGGCGCGAACTCGCGCCAGCGCCTCTCCCAGCTCCGGGTCAGCGGTAACGGCGATGCGCGGGTGCTTGGAAGGCATGGTCCGGATAGTGTAGCTCGTAGGAGTTACTCCGGGTCATCCTGTCAGCTCGACAGTTAGCGCTCCATCCGCTCCAGGCCGCGGTCGAGCTTGGCGACGGTCGTCGCTCCCGCGGGAACCGGAACCGCCCGGAAGGTGGGAGCCGGCAGCTGCAGCCGGAAGGCGGTCCGTCGGGCGCGGTCGAAGGCGGTCACCAGGGGATTGTCTCCCCAGCTGACGAGCCAGCCGCCTCCTGAGAGCGGTCGCGCCGAGCCACAGCAATGGCTCGCCTCGATCCGCGGATCGTTCAGCTGCCCGAGATAGGTTGCCGTGCCGCGATCGAGGTCGAGGCGGTAGGAGACGACACGGGGCCGCCGGGGGCGATCCTTGCCGTTGTCGTAGACGCTGAGGCTTCCGTCTTTGCCGACACGAGCATCGTGCTGGCCGCCGAACAGCTTCAGCGCCGGGTCGCCGAGGATCCGCAACGAGTCCGCCGTCTCCCGACCTCCCAGCTTCCAGCGAATGGCGCCGGTCGAGCGCTCTATCCCGTAGATCGCGTCGGTGTGGCGCATCGATACGACCACTTCGTCCCGCCCCCGCGGCTC
>DASVWY010000206.1:0-3193 GCA_036392975.1 Solirubrobacterales bacterium
GCAGAAAGCTCCCGGTGACCCGGCGGCTGCGAAGCAGCTCGCCGCGGAGGCGCGCAAACAGGCTCCGCTTGTCCTGGAGGAGCAGTACTGGGGCGTGGTCCCGGAACCGCCGGAGCAGGACCTCGAAGGAATCGCCACCCAGGCGCTGGAGAGGGCTGAGAAGATCTTGCAGTGAGCCACCGGGCCCGTTTCCCCTTTTTCGCAAGGGGTAGACGCCGGTTGTGAAGCTGATCTTCGCGCCGATCGGGATCGTCGCCGGGCTGCTGGCCGGCCTGCTCGCGCAGAAAGGGTTCGATCGGATCTGGGCGCTCGTCGACGACGAGGAGCCGCCCGAGCCCGATCAGCGCGACGTTCCCTACCAGAAGCTGATCCCAGCCCTGCTGGTCGAGGGGGCGCTCTTCCGCCTCACCAAAGGTCTCGTCGACCACGGCGTCCGCGGCATGTTCGCGCGGCTGACCGGCAGCTGGCCGGGCGAGTCCCGCGAAGCGGGCTCCGCCGGTTAGCCCACGGGCACTCACGGCCGCGAGCGCCGAGGGCTTGTTCAGTGAGCTTGCGGGCATCGTTGTAGAGCTGGTCGCGGGTCCTCCCCTTCGGGCGGTTCGTCCCGGAGCGCTGCCCGCCACGACGGCCAGACGAGATGTCCTTGGTCGAGGTGGTCGCTTCCCCGCTGCTACCCGGGCGGGCGGGGACGATGCCTCGACGGGACGGTTTTGTCCGGCGGGGCGGGGTAGCCCGGAGCCATGAGAGGAGCGAGCTCCAGCCCACGAGGGGTGTTCCCCGTCCTCAAGCGGACCGTGACCGAGTTCATGGACGACGGTCTCACCGACTGGGCCGCCGCGCTCACCTATTACGGGCTGCTCTCGCTTTTCCCCGGGGTGATCGCGATGATCTCGATCGTGGGGCTGGTCGGCGACCCGGACTCGGCGACCGAGACGATCACCGAAATCGTCACCGCGCTCGGCCCCGAGTCGGCGGCGCAGACCTTTGCCGGCCCGATCGAATCGGTCGCCTCTGACCAGGGCGCCGCCGGCCTCGCCTTCGTCGGCGGCCTGGCCGTGGCGTTGTGGTCGGCGTCCAACTACGTCGGCGCCTTCATCCGCGCCTCCAACGTCGTCTACGAGACCCCCGAGGGTCGCCCGTTCTGGAAGCTGCGGCCGCTGCAGATCGCGGTGACGCTGATCCTGGTCATGTTCGGCGTCCTGCTCGCGATCGGCCTCGTGCTGACCGGCCCCGTGGTCGATGCGATCGCCGACCCGATCGGGCTCAGCTCGACCGCGATCACGCTCTGGAACGTCGCCAAGTGGCCGGTGATGGCAGCGATCTTCCTCCTCATGATCGCCGTCCTCTACTACGCGTCGCCGAACGCGAAGCTGCGCGGCTTCAAGTGGGTCACCCCGGGCAGCCTGGCGGCGATAGTGGTCTGGATCCTCGCCTCGGCGGCGTTCGCCCTCTACGTCGCCAACTTCGGCGCCTACGACAAGACCTACGGGACCCTCGCCGGCCTGATCGTGCTGCTGGTCTGGCTCTGGATCACCAACCTGGCGATCCTCTTCGGGCTCGAGCTGAACGCCGAGCTCGAGCGCGGCACGGAGATGGAAGAGGGACGACCCGGGGCGGAGGAGGAGATCCAGCTGGAGCCGCGGACCGAGCCCAGCTGAGGGCGCGGCTCAGCGCCTTGGCCCGGCCTCGCAGGTCTGCGAGCGTCCCCAGCCGCCGCCGCCGTCGCAGCGGTCGCGCCCGTGGCCGCCGTAGAGCCTGTCGCTGCTGGAGCCACCGAAGAGCAGGTCGTTGCCACCGCCCCCGTGGCAGCCGTCGTGACCGGGCCCCATCAGGCAGATGTCGCGTCCGGGCCCGCCCCAGCATCCGTCGCTGCCGGTGCCGTGCTTGCAGTAGTCGTTGCCGCGGCCGCCGACGCAGTCGCTGTTGCGCGGCCCGGTGATGCAGACGTCGTTGCCGCCGCGGCCGATGCAGCGGTTGCGTTTGCTCCCCTGCGAGTAGCAGGTATCGCGCTCGCCGCTGCCGATGAACTTGTCGGATCCGTGGCCGAGGTAGATCGTCAGCGGCACCGGGAGCTTCTCCAGCACCTCGACCATGTCGCCGTGCGGGCCCATGTTCAGCTCGATCGCACCGACGCCTCGCAGCGGGCAGACCGCGGTCATGCGGTAGCGCTTGAAACGGCAGCCGGCCGGTCGCCCCCGCGCCATCCAGCCCTCGACGACGATCGCCGACCCTCGTACGTAGAGTCTCAGGTGGGAACCGGATTCGGCGCCCTGGACGACGATCCGCTCCTGGGTGGAGGCCGTACCGCCGCCCCAGGCAAGCCCGACGAGCGTTGCCAGGACAAGCGCGAGCGCCCCCTTTCGGAGCCGCAGCCTCCCGCATTTGGCTCTCCCGCGCGTACTCATCCGGATAAGTAATCGGCTGAGGAGCGGACACCCTAAAGGGATCGCACGACGGAAGTAATCCGGCCGCCGGCCCCCCGAGGGCCGCGCCTGCAGAAACGGGACAGTGCCTAGAATGTCCGCCAATGAGCGCCGCAAGCAAGCTGACGATCGCTCTCCTCGCCGCCCTTCTCAGCTTCGGACTGGTGGCTTGCGGCGGTGACGACGATCCCGATACGACCGCGGCGGACGCTGTCTCCCAGGCTCCGGGGCAGGGCGGAAAGAGCGACGACCGGGGTGGCCAGAACGACACGACCGGCGCCGGCGGCAAGGACGACTCCGGCTCGGCCGGGGCGGGGGGCGACGACAAGTCGGACGATCCCGGCGAAGGCGGCGCTGGGAGCTCGGAAGACTTCGTCCCCAAGCCGCACGAGGACTCCGGCGGCGGTGCGACCCAGTACCGGGTCAAAGGCGGAGACAACAGCGTGCAGGAATTCGGCGCCGAGGCGGAGGACGCCGAACGCGACGCCGCCGCCAGGGCCCTGCATAACTTCCTCGACGCCCGCGCGCAGGAAGCCTGGGATGCGGCCTGCTCCTACCTCTCGACGGAAGTGCGCGAGTCGCTTGAAGATTTCGCCGTCAAAGCCCAGGAAGGCGCCGCCAAACAGGGCAAAGCAGAACAGTTCGAGGGCACCGGCTGCGCCAGCATCCTCGGCCGCCTGACCAACCGGGCCGCGCTGCCGGAACTGCGCAGGGAAGCCGCCCAGGCGGACGTCGGCTCGCTGCGGACCGAAGGCGACCGCGCCTTCGTC
>DASVWY010000207.1:0-4898 GCA_036392975.1 Solirubrobacterales bacterium
AAGGCCGGCAGGTCCAGAGCCCCCTCCACCAGCGCCCGGAAACGCTCGGCGCCGCCCTCCGCCGCCATCATCTCGGCCGGGTCCTCGCCGGCCGGCATCGCCGCGACCCGCAATCGCATACTTCTCCCCGCCGCCACGCGCTGCGCTCGCAGCATCGCCTCCTGGCCGGCGGCGTCGGCGTCGAGCGCCAGGACCACCTCCTCGACCATCCCCGAGAGGGCCGCCACCTGCTCCTCGGTGATCGCGGTCCCCATCACCCCGATCGCCTCCTGCAGGCCGGCTTGGTGCAGGGCCAGCACGTCGGTGTAGCCCTCGACCACCACCGCCCGCCCCGCCTTGGCGATCGCCTCCTTGGCGAGGTCGATGCCGTAGAGCATGTGGCTCTTGTGGAAGAAGTCCGTCTCGGCGGTGTTGACGTACTTGGCCCCCTGGTCGGAGCGCATCGCGCGACCGCCGAAGCCGAGGGTGCGCCCGCGGCGGTCGCGGATCGGGAAGATGATCCGGGAGCGGAAGCGGTCGTACTCGCCTCCCCCCCGCCCCTTCTGGACCAGCCCTACGGCGCGCAGCTCGGCCACCGTGAACCCCGCCCGCTGGCCCCGCACGAGGACCTTGTCCCAGGCGCTTGGCGCGTAGCCGACCCCAAACGCTCGCAGCGCCTCCTCGCCCAGCCCGCGGCCGGCGAGATAGTCGCGCGCCTTGCCCGCCTCCTCGGACTCCCACAGAAAGCTGGCGTAGAAGGACGCAGTGCGGTCGAGCAGATCGCCGAGCCGGCGCCGCTGCTGGCGGCGCGCCTCCGCTCGCGGGTCCTCACGCTCGCGCTCGACCTCGACCCCGTAGCGCTCGGCCAAGAGCTCGACCGCCTCGGCGAAGCCCAGCCCCTCCTTCTCCTCAATGAACTTGATCGTGTCGCCGCCGACCCCGCAACCGAAGCAGTGGTAGAGCTTTTCCTGCGGGTCGACGGAGAAGGACGGCGTTCGCTCCTCGTGGAAGGGGCAAAGCCCAACCCAGCGCGCTCCCTGGCGGCGCAGGTCGGTGTGGACCGAGACCACCTCGACGATGTCCGCCGCCTGCTTGACCCGCTCCAGGCTCTCGTCGGAGATCAACGCCATCAGGGCACCGTAGCGCCGCGCACGCTCAGAATCTCGCCGCCTCGGGGAGGGTGAGCTCCGAGAAGCGGGCGATGCAGAAGCGGTCGGTCATGCCGGCGACGTAGTCGGCGACACGCTGGCAGTCGCTCGCGCCCGGCTCGCTCTCCGGCAGCTCCTCCGGATGCTCCATGTAGTGGTCGAAGAGACCACGCAGGGCGCGTTGCGCCCGCTCGTGCTCGCGCTGCGGCGCGGCGCCCAGGTAGACGCGATCGAACATGAACTTGCGCAGCCGCAGCATCGCCCCGCCGACCTCGTCGCTCTGCGCGATGTCGCCGGCCTCGGCCGAGTGGGCGACGATGTCACGCACCAGCGTGTCGATCCGCGCCGATCCCGTCGGCCCCAGCAGCTCGATCTCCTCCGCCGGCAGGTCCTCGCCGCGCAGAATCCCGGCCCGCAGGGCGTCGTCGATGTCGTGGTTGATGTAGGCGACGCGGTCGACCAGCTTCACGATCCGCCCCTCCAGCGTCGCCGGCTTGTCGGAACCGGTGTGGTTGAGGATCCCGTCGCGCACCTGCTCGGTCAGGTTCAGCCCCTGGCCCTCCCGCTCCAGCACGTCGACCACCCGCAGCGAGTGGACGTTGTGCTTGAAACCCGAGCCGCAGCGCTCGCGCAGCGCCGCGTCGAGTGCGTCCTCGCCGGTGTGGCCGAAGGGCGGGTGGCCGAGGTCGTGGCCGAGGCCGATCGCCTCAGTCAGGTCCTCGTTGAGGCCCAGTGCTCGTGCCACGGTGCGGGCGATCCCGCAGGCCTCCAGCGTGTGGGTCAGCCGCGTCCGGTAATGGTCCCCTTCCGGCGCGATGAAGACCTGCGTCTTGTGCTTGAGACGCCGGAACGCCTTCGAGTGGACGATCCGGTCGCGGTCGCGCTGAAAAGGCGTCCGCAGCGGACTGTCCGGCTCCTCAACCCGCCGCCGCGCCGGATAAGAGGGAGCAGCAAGCTCTGAGAGGAACTCCTCCTCCCAAGATCGAACCCTGTCCTCGAACCCACCAGTCGCTTGCACGGCTCGATCCTAAGGGCCTGTCCCGGTAGGGGTGGAACGTCTTGTACTTTTTTTGCGGTAACGCCCTCGGACGGCCGCCATCTGTCTTCAAAAAAAGTTAAGTGGAACCCCTACCCGGGACAGGCCCTAAGCAGCTGGCCTCAGCTGTACATGGGCGTGATGCTCCAAGGTCTCGGCGATCGCCCGCTCGGCCTGGCGCAGCGCCCCCTCCTCCGCAGCGGGAGCCTCGAGCAGGGGGCTACCGATCGCCTCGACCATGAAGCGGTGCGCCTCCGCGGAGAGCGGGAACGCCCCCGCCTCGCAGCCCGCGCAGACCACCCCGCCGGCGGCGCCGGAGAAGCCGACCAGGTGCTCGGCCTCGCCGCAGCGGGCGCAGGAGGCAAGCTCCGGCGAGAAGCCGGCGGCCAGCGCCAGCTTGAGGCGAAAGGAGAGCGCCGTCTCCAACCCGCCCGCCGCGGTCGTAGCCGGGTCGTCAAGAAGCGCCAGGTAGCGGCAGAGCAGGTTGTAGGCCGGCGGGTTGGGCTCGGCCGAGTCGAGCAGGCGCAGGACGGCGTCGCAGGCGCGGGCGCCGGCGCCGAGGGCGTCGGCGGAGGAGCGCAGGCGTGGATAACCGTCGACCGTGCTGACGCCGGTCACCGTGAGCAGCTCGCCGCGCCCTTCGTGCAGCACCATGTCGAGCCGGAAGAAAGGCTCGAGCCGTCCGCCGAAGCGCGAGCGCGGACGCCGAACCCCCTTCGCGATCGCCCCGATCCGCCCTCGCTTCGCCGAGTAGAGGTGGAGGATGCGGTCCGCCTCGCCGTAACGGATGCTGCGCAGGACGATCGCCTCCGTCTTCAGCGTGGTTCCGGCCATGAACGACTTACGGTGAAGGACGGACCGGACGGCGGCGACGGGGCCGACGGCGCAGACGAACCTGGCAGCGAGGGCAGTAATAGGTCGAACGGCCGCCGACGACGATGCGCTCGATCGTGCCGTCGCCGCGCGGGCACGGCTCACCCTCCCGCGTGTGGACGAGGAACTCGTCCTGCATCGTGCCGCGCTCGCCGCGCCCGTCGCGGTAGTCGTCGATCGAGGCGCCGCCGCCGTCGATTCCGGCTTCCAGCGCCGCCACGACCGCATCGCACAGCGCCTCGTGGTGCTCGGGCTTCATCGACCCGGCGGGCGAGAGCGGGTGCAGGCGAGCCCGGAAGAGCGCCTCGTCGGCATAGATGTTGCCGACGCCGGCGATCCCCGCTTGGTCCAGCAGGAACGACTTCAGCGGCGCCGTCCGCCCAGCCGCGATCTCGCCCAGCGCCTCCGCGGTGAACTCCGACGAGAGCGGCTCCACCCCGAGCCGCGCGAAGCGCTCCTCCAACCCCGAGTCGTCGATCAGGAACGCCTCGCCGAAGCGGCGCGGATCGGTGAACCAGAGCTCGCGGCCGTCGCCGAGGACGAAACGGGCGCGCAGGTGGCGCTCGGAGGTCGAACGCTCGCCCTCGTAGAGGCGCCGGCCCTCGGAAGGGTCGAGCGCCCCGCCGTCCTCGACCAGGATCAGATTGCCGGTCATCCGCAGGTGCATGACCAGGGTCTGCTCGCCGTCGAGCGCCAGCAGCAGGTACTTGCCGCGCCGCCCCAGGCCCTCGATCGTCCGCCCTTCCACGCCCGCCTCCAGCTTCGCCGGCGCGACCGGCCGGCACCAGCGTTTGTCGTAGATCTCGAGCCGCTCGATCCGCTCGCCTTCGATCTCCGGCTCGAGCTGGCGGCAAACCGTCTCGACCTCGGGCAGCTCGGGCATGCGTCGGTTCTATCAATCGCCTGAAGCCTTTTACGCCCTATGGCGTGTAAAAGACTTCAGGCGCACTGGGTTCAGCCGTCGACGGCCCGGGGGTGCGCCTTGAAATACACATCCTTTAGGCGCTCGCCGGAGAGGTGCGTGTACATCTGGGTCGTCGCGATGTCGGCGTGGCCGAGCATCTCCTGCACTGCCCGCAGATCGCAGCCGCCCGCGAGCAGGTGGGTGGCGAAGCTGTGCCGCAGCGTGTGCGGGCTCATCCGCCCGTCGAGGCCGGCGACGCGGGCGTTGCGCTGGACGATCTTGTAGAGGCCCTGGCGGCTGAGCGGGCCGCCGCGGAAGTTGACGAACAGCTTCGCCTCGTGACGCTCGCCGACCAGCTTCGGCCGGCCTCTTCTCAGGTAGGCGTTTATCGCCGCGATCGCCTTGCGGCCGAGCGGGACGATCCGCTCCTTCGAGCCCTTGCCGCGCGCCCGCAGGAATCCCTCGTGCATGTCGATGTCGCCCAGCTCCAGGCCGATCGTCTCCGATGCCCGCAGCCCGCACGCGTACATCACCTCCAGCAGGGCGCGGTCGCGCAGGGTCGTCGGCTCGTCGCCGCGCGGAGCCGCCAGCAGCTTCTGCACCTCGGCGTAGTTGAGGACGTGTGGCAGCTTCTTGGCGCGCCGCGGGGCGCTCAGCGCCGCCGTCGGATCGTCGCCGATCAGCTCGTCGCGCCGCAGGTATTTGTAGAAGGACCGCAGGCAGGCGGTCTTGCGGTGCACCGTCGCCGCCGAGCAGGCGGGGCGGCCGTTGCCGGTCGCCAGGTCGGCCAGGAAGTCGCCGATGTCGGCCGGACGGGCAGCGAGAGCGTCTAGATCGTGGGACGCGAGAAATCCGCCGTACTGCAGCAGGTCGGTCCGGTAGGCGTTGAGCGTGTTGCGCGAGAGCCCCCTCTCCAGCTCGAGGAAGGAGAGGAAGTCGAGAACCAGGCCCTCGAAGC
>DASVWY010000208.1:0-3066 GCA_036392975.1 Solirubrobacterales bacterium
CGCGGCGGCGTCGCGACCGGCCCGGGCATGGGCGTGAACCGCCGCGCAGGCGGCCGTAAACGGCTCGAGGCCCCTGGCGAGTAGGGCGGCGACGATGCCGGAGAGGACGTCGCCGGTGCCGGCGGTCGCGAGCGCCGGCGCGGAGAGGGCGTTGACCGCGACCCGATCGCCGTCGGTGACGATCGTGTCGTCGCCCTTGAGGACCAGGACCGAACCGCCCGCGCGCGCCGCCTCGCGGGCCGCGGCGAGGCGATGGTCGGCAACCTCCTCCGACGACCGCCCGAGCAGGCGCCCGAGCTCGCCGGCGTGCGGGGTGAGGACGGTCGGCGCCGCCCGGGCGGCGATCGAATCGAGCTCTCCGGCGAATGCGTTGAGCCCGTCGGCGTCGATCACCAGCGGCGCCTCGATCGCCGCCACGACTTCGCGTGCCAGCTCGATCGCGCCCGGGTCGCGCCCGAGGCCCGGCCCGAGGACGCCGGCCGCCGCCCGCTCGAAGGTGCGCAGAAGGGGCTTGGCGGAAGCTGGCGCCAGGCAGCCATCGCCGCCGGGGCAACCAACCGACATCACCTCCGGCTGAGCCACCTCGAAGATCGCCTCCAGGTCGGCCGGTACGGCGACCGTCGCATAGCCCGCGCCGGCGCGGATCGCGGCCTGGGAGCACATCCGCACCGCCCCGGTCAATCCCCGCGAGCCGCCGGCGATCGCCACCTGGCCCGAGCTGAACTTGGTCGAGCGGGGACCACGGCGCGGAAGGAACTCCAGCACCGAAGTGTCGATCTCACCGGCGACGGGCTCCCCCGGAGCACCCGCGGGGATGCCGATCGGGGCGACCCGCAGCTCGCCGGTATGCCACTTGCCGGGGGCGACGCGGTGCCCGAGCTTCGCCGCGTGAAAGCTCACGGTCAGGTCCGCCTCGACCGCGACGCCCTCGATCTCGCCGCTCGACGCATCGACGCCGGAGGCGATGTCGCAGGCGATCGTCGGCGCCCCGCACTCGTTGATCGCCGCGATCGCCGGCGCGGCGGGGTCGCGCGGGGCGCCGGCGAACCCCGTCCCGAAGATCGCGTCGACGACCGCGCCCGAGCCCGCCAGGCGCGGGGCGAGGTCGCCGTTCACATGCTGGCCCTCGAAGCGCTCGAAGTTGGCAGCGGCATCGCGGCTCAGCTCCTCCGCCGGCCACAGCAGCAGCGCCTCGACCTCGAACCCGGCCTCGGCCAGGTACCGCGCCGCCACCAGCCCGTCGCCACCGTTGTTCCCCTTGCCGCAGACCACCCGCACCGGCCCCTGTGGGCCCATCTCCCCCACCGCCTCCGCAACGGCCCGCCCCGCCGCCTCCATCAACTCCAGCGAAGGAACCCCCATCTCCTCGATCGCCCACCGATCGACCTCGCGCATCCCATGGGCGTCGAATAAGGGTGTCAGCCAGGACTCCACTCCTGAAGCCTATCCTCGGGGTGGAAAACCCCCGCAAAAGCGCAAGATGAGGCTTTGACATTTACAAAACATCATTGAATCGGGGAAAGATGATATTTTGTAAATATCATGATCTTCCAAACTCCCGAACTTCGTGAAGACGAGCACGATGTTCTCGAACTGCTGGCCGAGCAGCGTGAACAGCTCCACGATCGCGTAGCCGAGCCACGACGCTGGCGAGGAAGCCTACGGCGAATGGCTTTCGCACGGGCGGTCCAGGGCTCGAACAGCATCGAGGGCTACAACGCATCCCTTGACGACGTGATCGCCGCCGTCGAGGGAGAGCCGACGATGGACGCCAGCGAAGAGACTCAGCACGCACTGACTGGATACCGCGACGCCATGACCTACGTGCTTCAAATCGCCAACGACGAGGCGCTCGAGATCGAGGAGAGCCTGATCAAGAGCCTGCATTACATGATGCTCAAGCACGATCTCCGCAAAAACCCGGGAAGGTGGCGCCCGGGGACCATCTACGTGCGAGACGACGAGAGCGGCGAGATCGTCTACGAGGGACCGGAGAGCGACGAGGTCCCCGCTCTGATGGGCGAGCTGTTACTCGACCTGCGCCGTGACGAGAGCCCGGTTCTCGTGAAGGCAGCGATGGCTCATCTGAATCTCGTGCTGATCCACCCTTTCAGCGACGGAAACGGTCGGATGGGGCGCTGCCTCCAGACCCTCGTCCTGGCCCGAGACCGGGTGCTGGCGCCGATCTTCTCCAGCATCGAGGAGTTCCTGGGCAGCAACACGGAGGCTTACTACGAGGTCTTGGCGGATGTGGGAGCAGGATCCTGGCACCCAGAGCGAGATGCCCGACCGTGGATTCGCTTCTGCCTTCGCGCCCACTACATCCAGATCCGCACGATGCTGCGCCGTCGCGAGGAGATCGAGCAGCTGTGGAACGCGTGCGTGGCTCTGGCCGAAGCCAAGGGCCTGCCGGAACGCTGCGCGGCCGCCCTCATGGATGCCGCCTACGGAATGCGAATCCGCAGGGGCGGATACCAGGCCTCGATCGAGGCCACGATTGGCGAGGAGATCAGCGATCAGAGCGCCTCGCGGGACTTGATGGCGATGGTGAGCCTGAACCTGCTCGAGCCAGTCGGCGAGCGACGCGCTCGCTACTACCTGGCGGGAGACGAGACCAAGCTGCGCTGGGGCCAGATCCGCGCCAAGCGCCCTCCGGACGCGGCGGACGATCCATTCCACATCGTCCGCCAGCAGCGCCAGCTCAGCCTTCCTTAGGCGCGCCGCTACTCGAGCCCGATGATCAGCTTCGCAGTAGCCAGGTCGCCGTCGCCAACCGATCCGAGCGCAAGAAACTCGATGCTGCGCAGGTACCGCTTCGCCTCTTCGAAATCCTCGTCGGAGGGCGAGATCATCGAGTCGGCGAGTCGCAGCGCCGCCGGCCCGTCGGCGAAACCGCCGATCGGGGTGTCGCCCAGGGCGGAGACCGCCGCCTTGTAGGCCGCGGTGTCGGACAGCGTCCTGCCCGAACCTGCCGCCAGACCGGCCAGCGTCCCGGGCAGGCCGTAGCCGATCGCAAGGCGGCCCTCCTCGGCGGCGACGACCAGCGGCTTATCGCCGAGATCGTCG
>DASVWY010000209.1:0-4774 GCA_036392975.1 Solirubrobacterales bacterium
ATCGATCCGGGTCGCCAGTCCGGTCACATATCTGGTCGGAGATCCGGTCCTACATCCGGACGCTGCGTCCCGGCTCGGACCCTGCGCTGTCCCGCTCGGGATCGGTAACTGCCGCCTCCGCGTTTTGCCGACATCCCTGCGTCACATCGAGGTCGGTGCATGAACCTGAACGATCGCTCCGATCCGACGTTGATGCTCCTGATCTTCATCGGTGCGCTGACCGCGGCCGCCTGGAGCTTCCTCTCCGACCTGCGGCCGGACGCGATCCTCTCAGCCGTTGGCTCGCTCGCGCCCCTCGCGCTCGGCGCCTTCGGTCTCGCCTCCGCGCTGGCTATTCAGCGGCTTGTCTCGACCAATCGCACGCTTCGCAGCCGTCGCACCCTGGCCGTTGTCCCGGCTGATGACTTCGATCCCGAGCCCGACGCGGTGCTGCGCTTCGCCGCAGAGCTCGGCGCGATCGATCGCAGCGTGCTCGGCTGGATCGACCGGCGCGCCAGCGCGGTTCGCGTGACCCTCACCGGCGACGCCGAGGGGCGGCTCGTTTACCTGGTGAGCGCGCCCGAGCGCTCGTTCAAATTCCTGCAGGGGGCGCTCGCCGCCTACGAGGGCGTCGAGTTGCGTAAGCCCGACGAGGTGCTCGGCAAGCGACCCACGGTCGACGACCTCGCCACGCACCGCACCGAGCTCGTCCTCGCCCGCAACGGCCTCGAGCCGCTGGCGCGCCTCTCCCTCGACCCCGATCCGCTGCGACCCTTCGCCACCGCCCTGGGGGCGATCAGTCCGGAGGCCGGGGAGGAGCTGAGCGTCTGCATCGATCTGCTGCCCGCCACCGGCTGGCGCCGCACGCGGCTGCGCAAGCGGCTGCAGCGTCTGGCGCGCCGCCGCTACGGCGAGCGGCGCACCCTGCGCGAGGTGCTCGACGGCCCGCAGCGGGGCCGCGGCCGCCCCGGTCCCGACCAGCTGCTGGAGCGCCGGCTGATCAACGAGGCGCTCGACGCGAAACTGCGCGACTCGGGGTCGCTCTTCGAGCTGCAGGCGCTGGTCCGCTGTCGGGCCAGGAACCGCGACGGAGCGAAGGCGGCGATGCACCGCGTCCTCGGCGCCTTTGCGCCCTTCGCGGCTCAGAACTGGTTCCGCGCTCGCGGCCTGCCGGTTCCCGGCCTCGGCTTCCTCGGCTCGGATCTGCCGCTGCGCAGGCGTGGCTTCGACCGCCGCATGAACACCGGCCTCTTCCGGCCGGGGCGCCGGGCGATCGTCACCGCCAGCGAGATGGCCGGCTTGCTGAAGCCGCCGAACGTCCACTGCAACGCGGACAACGTCGCTCGCGCCGGCACGCTGCTCGGCGCGCCGCCGAAGCTCCCCCCCTTCGAGGACGGCAAGGCGGACCTGATCCCCCTCGGCCGCATCGGCGCCAACGGCAGCGGGCAGATCGTCGGCGTGCGCGCTGCCGACACCTTCTTCTCCTACATCGCCGGGCGCTCGCGCTACGGCAAGACCGAGCTGGCGGTTGCCCAGTTCGTCCACGTCGTCCGCTCCGGTCACGGCGGGCTCTTCCTCGATCCGCACGGCGACGCTTTGGAGCGGATCAAGCCCTACCTGGGCGATCCGGCGCTGCGCGGCAAGGTGGTCGAGATCAACCTCGGCCCCGGCCACCGCTCGACCCTTCCTGGCTGGAACCTCTTTGAGCTGGGCGGAGATGCCGATGGCGAGGAGCGGGTCGAGGCGATAGTCGATGCGTTCTCCTCCGCCCTCGAATGGGGCGAGCGATCGAGCCGGGCGATCAACCTCACCACCCAAGCCGCCACCGCGCTGGTCTCCGCGGCGAAGGTGCTGCCCGACGAGCTGGCGCCGACGATCTTCCAGCTGCCCACCCTGCTCTCCGACGAGCGCTGGCGCGAGACCCTGCTTCCGTTCCTGCCTCGCGCCTCCCAGCGCTTCTGGGAGCACCGCTTCCCCTTGCTCGCCGCCGAGGCGGTGACGCCGCTGACCAACCTGGTGGACCGGCTGCGCGCAATGCCGACGACCACGACGCTGCTCGGTCAGAGCGAGAGCACCTACCGAGTGCGCGAGGCGATGGACGAGGGCCAGATCGTCCTCGTCTGCCCCGGCTCGGGCGGCGCTCGCGACCGGCTGATTGCCAACCTGATCGTCTTCGACCTGCTGCACACCGCGCGGCGCCGCGCCGAGCTGGCGCCGGCAGGCCGCAAGCCCTTCTGGGTGTTCCTCGACGAGGTGCAGAGCTTCGACGGGGGCGCCTCGGGCAGCCTCGCCGGTCTGCTCGAGCAGAGCGCCAAGTTCGGGCTGCGCGCCGTGCTGCTCAACCAGAACCCGGAGCGGCTGAGCCCGCAGACGCTGAACGCGCTCACCACCAACCGCTCGCACCTGCTGGCAACCGCACTCAACTCCCACGCGGCGTCGCTGCTGACCAAAGAGTGGGGAGGCGAGCTGAACAGCGCCGTGATGGCGAGGCTGCCGCGCTACCGCTTCGTCGCCCAAGTCACCCACGAAGGGGAGCTCAGCCGGCCCTTCGCGCTGCGGGGGATCAGGGTCGAGGACGTCCACGGGGAGCCAGAGCCGAGCGACGGGTCACTCGTGCCAGAAGCCGCACGACGCAGCGATCCTGCCGCCGTGATCGACCACCTTGAAACGCTCGACGAGCGCATCCAGACTCACCTGGAAGAACTGGAGCCACCGCCCGGGCCAGATGAGAGTGGTGACGGTGAGGAGGACGACTCGCCGCGGGAACCGCTCTGGCTTGACGAGGGAAGCGATGGCCGCTGAGGCGCTCCGCAGCCAGGAGGCTGGCTTGCCCGAAGCGACGAGCGAGATCGTCGCCTCGCTCGTCCAGCACCGCGTCCTCTCGACCGAAAAGGTCCGGGCGATTCACCATCCCGACAACCGCGCCCGCTGGACCCAGAGGGTGCTGGCCCGGTTGCGCCGCGCTGGGCTCGTCGACTCAATCCAGCCGCCCCGCGCCGGCCGGCGGCTCTGGTTCGTGACCGACGACGGCGTGCGGCTGGCCCGCGAGGCCCACGCGCTCGAGGCGACGCCGAGGCCACTGGAGGCTCGCGAGGTGGCCGGCCAGCTGCAGGCGCACACGCTCGCCGTCAACGACGTCGGCGTCTGCTTCCTGCGGGCAGCGCGGAAGCGGGGCGATGAGTGCGGGCCGCTCTCCTGGCGCCATGAGGTCGCGCACCCCCTCTCCCGCGGTCGCGGCCGGCGGCGCAGAACGCTGATCGCCGATGCGGTGCTGACCTATCTGAGGGGAGAGGGCGGGCGCATCGCCCTCGAGCAGCGCTTCGTCGAGCTCGACCGCGCCACGCTGTCGGTCGATCGCCTCGTCGCCGAGTTGGCGCGCTACGCCGAGCTCTGTCGCGCAATGGATCGGAAGGGCGAGCCGATCTGGAGTGAGCACTACCCGCGCTTCCCGGTCGTCCACTGCGTTCTCGCCGGAGCACCTCAGCCGGCGCTGGAGCGCCGCCGCCGGAGCGTGCTCGCGCTGCTGCGGAGCCATCCGCGGGTCATCCGCACGCGTGAGGTGCGGATCTCGATTTGCCTGCTGGAGGATCTGCAGGATCGAGGGCCGTTCGCGCCGATCTTCGCCGACGTCCGCGATTCCGGCAAGCAAGTCGACTGGCTCGGAGCTTCGAAGAAGCGGCGGAAGGGGGACTGAGGTGGGAGACCCCATCCGCGAGGTGCGACTCGCTGCGAGCGATGTCGAGATCCTGGCCCGGCGCGTCGCCGAGCTTGTGCGACCGCCGCGCACGGCCCGGGCGCCGCGCCGGCTGATGACCGCGGCCGAGGTTGCCGAGTGGTGGGGAGTCGAGCGCTCCTGGGTCTACGCGCATGTCGAGGAGCTCGGGGCGCGCCGAATCGGCTCCGGCGAGCGCCCGCGGTTGCGCTTCGACCCCGACGAGGTGCGGGAGCGGATCGAGGCGCTCGGTGGCTCCCAATCCGGCTACTGCTGTGGATCTGCGGCGATTCCCGTCGATTCCCACAATCGCTCGCTTTCGCGGCGACGAAGAGCTATTGTCAGCACCAAGAAAGAGCGGCCGGGCGGCGCAGGAACGCCCCCGGCCCGGCGCCGAAGGTGACGCTTCGACGCGATGATCAGCCTAGCGGCGACCGGCCGGTTGTTCCGGCGCCGCTTGGCGTCCGCGCCGGCACGCCTTCTGCGCCTCGGACCAGGAGGTGACGGGAATGGCCCGTAGATCGGAAGGACAGGTGGTGGAGCGCCACTGGAAGAGCGGGCGCGGCTACGCGCTCCGCTTCCGCGCTTACGGCGAGCGCCGGTACCTGACGCTCGGCCTCGAGACCGAAGGCTGGAACCGCCAGCGCGCCGAGGAAGAGCTGGCCAATGTGCTCGCCGACGTGCGCCGCGGCCTCTGGGTGCCGCCAACGCGGCGGCGCAGGGCCAAGGGAGGAGCCGAGCATGGTCATGCTGCCGAGGGTGAGTTGCTCTTCGGCCCCTTCGCGCAGCGAGTGATCGCCCAGCGCGAGGGCGAGGTGAGCGCGAGCTACTTCCGGATCATGCAGTGGGGCCTCTCGCACCTCCTGCCGTACTTCGCCGAGTGGCCCTTGACCGAGATCGACGTCGAAGCGGTCGACGCCTACCGTGCCTTCAAGGTCGAAGAGTCGGAGACGATCCGGCTAGCGGCCGGGCGGCGCAAGCCCAAGCTCGACGAGCATGGCCGGCCGCGCCGCCCACTCAACGCGACCTCGATCAACAAGACGCTGAAGCTTTTCTCCTGGGTGCTCTCGATCGCGGTCGAGT
>DASVWY010000210.1:0-9685 GCA_036392975.1 Solirubrobacterales bacterium
CATTGCGAAGACGAGGGCGATCACGGAGATCAGGCCCGGAATGCCGAAGCGGTTACGTAGTGGCGAGAGCATGAAATCTCTTCTCCTTGTCCCGTGAGCCCCGCTGCCGGCCGCTCCCTTAGCGGCCCTCCCTGAGCTCGGTTGTCCCTGTGTCCCTGCCCGTCCGACGGGCTGAACTGTTCCGTACATGGAACAAGCGGAACGATAGACAAATGCGGACATGAAAGTCAAGCGGGTCTGCGCAGGCGGGTTCGAGGAGGCGCCCCAGAGACGCAGCAGAACCCCCGGCCAGCGCCTCTAGAAAGCGAAAAACCGGTACCGAGCGGTGTTTCTTAAGAAGCGTCGAACTTGTAGCCGACGCCGCGCACCGTGAGGACCAGCTCGGGGTTCTGGGGGTCCCGCTCGACCTTCTGGCGGAGGTTGGAGATGTGGACGTCGCAGGCGCGCTCGTCGCCGTCGAACTCGGTCTGCCAGAGCTCCTCCATGATCTGGCGACGGGGGAAGACCTCGCCGGGGCGGGCGGCGAGCAGGCGCAGCAGCTGGAACTCGGAGCGGGTCAGGTTGACCGGCACGTCGCGGACCATGGCGACGTGGCGAACGAGGTCGATCGCGACCGGTCCGGCTTCGATCCGCACCGCGTGAGCGAGCGGGGCGCGGTCGAGCTCGCGGCGGCGCAGCTGGGCGCGGACGCGGCCGAGCAGCTCGCGCACCGAGAAGGGCTTGGTGACGTAGTCGTCGGCGCCGACTTCGAGCCCGACGACCTTGTCGACCTCGGCGTCCTTGGCGGTGAGGAGGATGATCGGCACGGCGCTGCGCGAGCGCACGTCGCGGCAGATGTCGAGGCCACTCGGCCCCGGCATCATGATGTCGAGGATCAGCAGGTCGTAGGGGATGCCGTCGCCGACCTTCTCGGCGGTCTCCTCGCCGTCGGCGACGGGCGTCACCTCGAAGCCCTCCTGGGCCAGCGCGTAGCCGACCGAGTCGCGGACCGAGGGCTCGTCGTCGGCGATCAGGATCCGTCCGCTGCTCATGGCGCCGCCGTCCTCATGCGACCGGGGTGGGGCTCGGTTGGGCGGCGGGAAGGCGGACCCAGAAGGTGCTGCCCTCCCCCTCGACGGATTGGGCGCCGATCTCGCCGCCCATGACGTCGACCATGCGGCGGGCGATCGCCAGGCCGAGGCCGAAGCCTTCGCGCTTGCGCGACTCGTCGCGGCGGTAGAAGCGCTCGAAGACGCGCTCTATCTCCACCTCGGGGATGCCCGGCCCGGTATCGACCACCTCCAGCACAACCTCCCTCTCACCGTCGTGGCGGGCGCGTACGGTAACGGCCCCGGGCAGCGGCGTGTGCTTGAAGGCGTTGGTGAGCAGGCCGATCATCACCTGGCGCAGCAGGGTCGGATCGCCGTTGACGGCGAGGCCGGGCTCGGCTTCGACGCTGAGCTGGATGTGCGACGGCGGCTCCACCGCCTCGACGATGTCGCGGACGACCGCGTCGACGTCGACCACCTCGGTCTCCCCCGCGCCGATCGACTCGACCCGGGCCAGGGTGAGGAGGGAGCGGGTGAGGCGGTTCATCCGCTCGGTGTCCTCGGCGAGCCGGCCGAGGAAGTGGTCGAGCGCGTTGGGGTCGTCCTTGGCCCCCTCCTGCAGGACCTCGATCGCGCTGGAGATGCCGGCGAGCGGGTTGCGCAGCTCGTGGGCGGCGTTGGAGATGAAGTCCGCTTCGGCGAGCTCGCGGCGCATCTCGTCGGTGCGGTCGCGGGCGACGGCGAGGACGGCACGCTCGTCGGGCAGGGAGCGGGCGCTCATCGTGTAGGCGCGGTCGCCGATCCGCAGCGCCGGGTGGGCGGAGAAGCCGACGTCGGCGGCGCGCTTCAGCTGCGGGCGCATCGACTCCGGTGGGCGGCCGTCGTCGTCGAGCAGCTTTCGCGCGGCGCGGTTGGAGAAGCGCAGGCTGCCGTCGTCGTCGACGACGATGACGGCGTCGGTGAGACCGTCGAAGATCGCTTTCAGCTTGTTGCGGTCGGCGGTGAGGACGCCGAAGCTCTCCTTCAGAGAGGCGCGCATCGAGTCGAGGGCGCGGGCGAGGTCGCCGATCTCGTCGCGGCCGCCGCTCTCCAGCGGGGCGTCGAAGGAGCCGGCGGCCATCTCGCCGGCCGCACGGGAGAGGCGGGTGACGCGGTGGGTGATGCCGACCGCGATCAGGAAACCGACGAGGACGCCGAGGGCGATCGCGCCGAGCACGGCGCGGGGCCGGTCGCCGAAGGTGTAGACGACTCCGGCGGTGACGAAGGTCACCGCGGCGAAGGCGACGGCCAGCCAGAGGCGCATCCCGATCCGCGTCATGAGCATTTACTAACACAATGCCGCCGGGCCCGCGTGGGAGAATCGCCCGGATGCGCACTTTGGTCTTCATTCCGGCCTGGAACGAGGCCGACTCCGTCGCGGCGGTGATCGCCGGGGTGCGCGAGCGCCTGCCCGACGTGGACGTGCTGGTGGTCGACGACGGCTCGACCGACGCGACCGGGGCCCGGGCGCGCGAGGCCGGGGCGACCGTCGCCACCCTCCCCTTCAACCAGGGCCTGGGAGCGGCGCTGCAGACGGGCTACCTCTACGCGCTGCGCCACGGCTACGACTTCTGCGCCCACCTCGACGCCGACGGCCAGCACCCGCCGGCCGAGGTGGCGCGGCTGCTGGAGGAGGTCCGCGCCGACCGCGCCGACCTGGTGATCGGGTCCCGGTACCGCGAGCGCGGCGTCGGCGTCGCCACGAGCGCCTCGGGCGGCGGGGAGGCCGCCGACGGCGCCGACTACCGGCCGACGATCTCGCGGCGGATCGGCACCAGCGTCTTCCGTTTCTTCCTCACCCTGGCGACGCGCCAGCGCTTCACCGACACGACCAGCGGGATGCGGGCCGCCAACCGGCGCGTGATGGCGCTCTTCAGCGCCCACTACTCGCCCGACTTCGCCGAGATCGAGTCGCTGCAGCTGGCGGTGCGCCAGGGGCTGCGGGTCGAGGAGGTGCCGGTGCGGATGCTCGAGCGGGCCGGCGGCTCCTCCTTCCTGACGCCGCTGCGCTCGGCCTTCTTCATCTTCAAGGGGATGATCGTGCTGCTGGTCGGCCAGTTCCGACCGCGGCGGGTGGAGGCGGAGCGATGAGGGCGGCGGCGCTGCTCGCCGCGGCGGGGGATCCGAAGGTCCACCTCACCTCGCAGACGCGGATCCTGGCGGCGGCGATCGCCGTCGTCTTCATGGCGATGATCCTGGAGCTGATCCGACGCGACAAGCTGCAGGAGCGCTACAGCGTCGTCTGGTTCGTCGCCGGGTTGGGGATGCTGGCCGGCGCCGCCTTCCCGGGGCTGCTGGGCGTCGTCGCCGACCTGATGGGCGTCCGCGACACCAACGTCGCCCTCTTCTCGATCATCATGCTGCTGCTGCTCGGCCTGGCGCTCAACTTCAGCGTGATCATGTCCCGCCAGGCGGCCCAGATCACGCGCCTGGCCCAGGAGCGGGCGCTGGAGAAGGCCCGCGAGCAGACCGCCTCAGCCGAGCAGATGCTCGAGGCGGAAGAAGAGCGCCTCCAGCGCTAGCTCCTCGGAGACGTTGAGGTCGAGCCGGCGCCGGGTGTCCTGGACCAGCTCGGCGGCTTTGCGGGCGGGGGCGGGGTCGAGGCCGGCAGCCTGCGCGCGGAGGTCGTCGAGGCGGTCGCGGTTGTAGGTGAGCTCGGCGGCGCCGGCGGCGGTCGCGGCGAGGTCTCGGCACCAGGCGGCGGCGAGCCCCAGGCCGAGGTCGAGCAGCTCGGTGCGGCGGCGGCGACCGGCCCGCTTGGCGGCGTCGGACACGTCGCGGGCGGAGCGCTTCATTCCCGCCTCCTTCTCCTCTTCGAGCGCTTGGCGGACTGCTTCCTCGGCCTCCTCCCCGGCCGCCTCCGCGTCGGCGAGCAGTGCCTTCCAGTCCGTCGCGATCGAGTCGGCGCGGAGCTTGCGGCCCTCGTCGGTCAGCAGGAAGCGGGCGAGGTCGACGTCGCCGGCCGCGAGACGGGCGGCGGCGGCGATCTCGTCGGCGTCCGCTGCGGCGCCGCCGCTCCGCAGCGCGGCCTCGACCGCATCGGTTGGCAGCGGCGCGAAGTCGACGGGCTGGCAGCGGGAGGCGATCGTCTCCAGCAGCGCCGTCGGCTCGGAGCTGAGCAGGATCAGGTGGACGAACGGCGGCGGCTCCTCGAGCGTCTTCAGCAGCGCGTTCTGGCTCTCGTCCCGCATCGCCTCGGCCGCCTCGATCACGAAGACGCGCTTGCCGCCTTCGAAGGGCCGGTAGGCGGCGGACCGAATCACCCGCTCGCGCACCTCCTCGACCATGTGCTGGGCGCCGGCGGGAGCGAGCCAGACGAGGTCGGGGTGCGGGGAGGGATCGAGCAGCGCCCGGCGCCGGACATCGGCGGGCTCGTCGGATGCGTCAGCGAGGATCTCGGCGGCAAAAGCCCGCGCCACGGCCCGCTTGCCGCTCCCCTTAGGGCCTCGAAACAGATAGGCATGCGCCGGCCCCGCCGCCAACGCCGCGCTCAGTGCCATCTGCGCCCGCGGTTGGTGCTGCGTGCTGTCCTGGATTACCGCCGTCGTCACGGATCTGAGCCTAAACGCCTCTCCCGCGGGGGGCGCGGTGGCGGGGGTCCCCCATGGCGGAGGGCGCGCGAAGCGCGTCCGAGCACATGGGGGGGCCGACGCGACAGGACCCGCGGGCCGGCGCGCCAAGTCCCTAGTCGCGACGCGCCGCCACCACCTCCATCACCCGCTCATGAACCTCCTCGACCGACCCCCTGCCATCCACAGCCACGACGCGGTCGGAGGCGACCTTGGCGATCTCCTCGTAGGCCTCGGCTACGGCGCGCTGTAGATCCACGCCCTCGGCCTCGAAGCGGTCCCCGCCGTCGGCGCGGCCGAGGCCGGTCTCGGGGTCGACCCGCAGCAGGATCGTCAGGTCGGGCCAGAGGCCGTCGATCGTCATGTCGACCAGGGAGAGGACGTGGCTGGTGCCGAGGCCCCGCGCACCCCCCTGATAGGCGACGCTCGAGTCGGCGAAGCGGTCGGCGACGACGTCGCGGCCCGACTCGATCGCCGGCCTGATCACGCGGCTGACCAGGTCGGCGCGGGCGGCCGAGAAGAGCAGCAGCTCGGCGAACGGATCGATCTCCAGGGCCGGGTCGGCGAGCAGCTCGCGGATCCGCTCCGCGGCCCCGGTCCCGCCGGGCTCGCGGATGCTGAGCGTCTCGGGTCCGAGCGCCTCGGCGAGCAGGCGCGCCTGGGTGCTCTTCCCCGACCCGTCGATTCCCTCCAGCGATACGAACAAGTCAACCCCCGTTCCGGTGCTCCTTTTCCGTCTCATAGACGGATAAAGCACACCGGAAGACGTCGGTCACCCTACTTGGCGCCCGCTTTGGCGCGTTTGCGACGGCGCGTGCCGGTGTCGGCTTTGCTCGGCTTGGCGGCCTTGCCGTCCCCGGAGCCGTCCGGCGGCGGCTTCTTCGCCATCGCCGCTTTTGCCGCTTTGGCCGCTTCGCGCTCGGCGCGGCGTTTCTTCATCTCCTGCATCGACTCGCAGTCGTCGTTGAGGCAGAGGTTCCAAGGGCGACCGCGGAAGGGGACGACTTTGAGCCGCGGCGTGCGCTCGCAGACCGAGCAGCGCTCTTCGAGGCGGAAGACGTCGCCGCGCTGGGGCAGCGGGAAGGTCTGGTCACAGGAGTCGGGGTCATCGAGGGTCCAGCCGCTGCAGCCGACGAACCGTTTGCCCGATTTTTTCGCGCGGATGATTCGCAGCATGTGGGGCGAGCCGTCCTCCTTCTTGCGGCCGGCTTCCTCGCAGACCTTGCAGGGGCCAAGGATGCGGTCCTCGTCCATCCCCTTCCAGATGACTTTGGCCAGGTCCTCGCGGCTCTCATCGATCTCCGACCAGGTCTTGTGGAGCAGATCGCGGCTGTCGCCGACCACTTCGCCCTTGGTCATCTCGCCGGCGGCGATCCGGTCCATCTCCGCCTCCAGGGTGGCGGTCATCTCCGGCGTCGCCATCGCCGGCACGTAGTTCTTGAAGGCTTCGTAGAGGGCGATCCCGGTCTCCGAGGGAACCGGCGGGTTGCCGTAGACGTAGCCGCGGTCGAACAGCTTCTGGATGATGTCGGCGCGGGTCGCTTTGGTGCCGAGGCCGCGCTCCTCCATCATCTCGATCAGTTTCGCCTGGGAGATCCGGGAGGGCGGTTGCGTCTCCTTGTCGACCAGCCACGGCGCCCCGTCCAGCTCCAGCCTCTGGCCCTCCTCCAGCTTCGGGATCTCCTCGTCGGAGGAGCGGGCGTAGGTGTAGATGCCGGCGTAGCCGGGGTCGACGACGACCGAGCCGCGTACGAAGTAGGTCTGCGAGCCCGCCTCGATGTCGGCTCGCGTCGACTCGGTGATCATCGGCGGGCTGAAGGTGGCGAGGAAGCGGCGCACGACGAGTTCGTAGACGCGCCGCTTCGGTCCCTCGAGGGCGCCGGGGTGGATCGCCTGGGTGGGGTAGATCGGCGGATGGTCGGTCGTCTCTTTTTTGCCGCGCGTCGCTTTCAGCTCGGGCTGGTCGAGCAGGCCCGCGGCGGCGGAGAACTCGCGGACCTTGACCAGCGAGGAGACCAGCTCGCGGATCGGCAGCGAGGCCGGATAGACCGTGTTGTCGGTGCGGGGATATGAAATGAAGCCGTCCATATAGAGGTCCTCGGCGATCCGCATCGCGCTGGCGGGGGTGATGCCGAGGCGGCTGGAGGCGTCGGTGCTGAAGGCCGTCGTGTTGTAGGGCGTCGGCGGCCTGCGGGTGTTCTTGCGGGCGGTGACCGATTTGACCGTGCCGGGGCTCGAAGTGCCGGCGAGCGCCGCGTCGGCCTCGGCTTTCTCCCAGAATTTGTCGGTCGCGTGGTGGGCCTCGAAGCTGCCGTCGGGATGCTGGAACTTGGCGAACAGCTCCCAGAAGGGTTTGGCGACGTGGGCGCGGCGCTCCATCTCGCGCTCGACGATCAGCCCCAGGGTCGGGCTCTGGACGCGGCCGACCGAGAGGAAGTTGGAGCCAAAGCGGCGGCTGGCGAGGGAGACTGCGCGGGTCAGCGTCGCCCCCCAGAGCAGGTCGATGTCCTGGCGGGCGGCGCCCGCGTTAGCCAGCGGGTAGGAAAGCTCGTCGAGCTCGCCGAAGGCGCGCTCGATCTCTTCTTTGGTCAGGGCCGAGTAGCGGGCGCGCTTGATCCGCAGGGTGCCGGCGTCGGCTTCCTCGCGGCTGCCGAGCTTCGGGTTGGCGTCGAGCATCTCCTCCAGCGCCTCGAGCCCGATCAGCTCGCCCTCGCGGTCGAAGTCGGTGGCGATCACCAGCTCGTCCGCCTCCTTGGCCATTTTGCGGATCGCTTTGACGACGTTTTTGTCGGTCGGCTCCTTGATCAGCTTGGCGTCGATCAGGTCGTGCAGATCGGTCTTCTGCCAGTTCGAGTAGCCCTCCGGGAAGGAAGGGCCGAGGACGTGGCCCTTGAGGCCAATCGTCATCTGCTCGGCGCCGTTCGCGTCGGTCCAGGTGTAGAAGGGGACTTTGTAGGTTTTGTCCGCCTTCGCCTCGCCGCGGCCGAGGATGTCGGCGATCTTCTTGGCGCTGTTGTTCTTCTCGGTGACTATGAGTCGCATCGGCGGGCGAGCGTAGCAGGGCGGTTCGCCGACCCCTCCCGATGGCCGATGGGCCGAAAAGTGGAGCCGGACTCGACTTTTCGGCCCGCCGGCGGGCTATCGGCTGGGGATTGCGCTTAGGATCGCGCGCTGAATGAAGACCCTGGTTACCGGCGGCGCCGGCTTCATCGGCTCGAATCTGGTCGACGCGCTTCTCGCCGACGGGGCCGAGGTGACGGTGGTCGACGACCTCTCGACCGGCCGGCGGCAGAACCTCGACGGGGCGCTGGCGGCCGGGGCGGAGTTGGTTGAGCTGGACATCCGCGAGGGGGTGGCGCTGAGCGAGCTGTTCGCCGAGCGGCGGCCCGAGGTCGTCTTCCACCTGGCGGCGCAGATCGACGTTCGCAAGTCGGTTGCGGACCCGGCCTTCGACGCCTCGATCAACGTCGGCGGCACCGCCAACGTGCTGGAGGCCGCCCGCACCGCCGGCAGCCGCCGCGTCGTCTTCAGCTCGACCGGCGGCGCCATCTACGGCGAGGGCGAGGGCCAGCCGCTGCCGCTGCCGGAGAGCGCGCCGCTGGCGCCGATGGCCCCCTACGGCCAGAGCAAGTTCTGCGGCGAGGGCTATCTGTCGCTCTACGAGCGGCTCTATCGGCTCTCCAGCGTCAGCCTGCGGCTCGGCAACGTCTACGGGCCGCGCCAGGACCCGCTCGGCGAGGCGGGCGTGATCGCGATCTTCTGCGGCAAGCTGAACGAGGGCGGGCGGCCGACCGTCTTCGGGGACGGCAAGCAGACCCGCGACTACATATATGTGGGGGACGTGGTCAGCGCGATGCTGGCCGCGGCGAGGTCGGAGGCGACCGGGCCGATCAACGTCGGCACCGGGATCGAGACCGACGTGCTGGAGCTGGCGGACCGCTTGCGCGAGCTGGGAGGCGCCGACGGCTTCGAGCCGGAGATGGCCCCGGCGCGGACCGGCGAGGTGCAGCGGATCGCGATCGACCCCGCCCGGGCCGAGCGCGAGCTCAGCTGGCGCGCCGCGACCGGCCTCGAAGAGGGCCTGCGGCTGACGCTGGCCGCGGTCTGAGAAGCGCCGACCCCACTAGTCTTTTGTCGATGCCTGCCCAGGCCTATGCCGGCAAGGAGTGCGTGTGCCAGCTCCGCAAGGGGATCTGCGACCAGTCGTGCGTGCGCGACATGCTCGAGACCCCCTTCTACATCGCCTGCCTGAAGCTGAAGGGGCGGCGCTGCCTGGTGGTGGGCGGCGGCGACATCGGCCTCGAGAAGGTCGAGGGGCTGCTGGCCTGCGACGCCGACGTGACGCTGATCGCGCCCGTGGCCCATCCGGAGCTGGAATCGCTGGCAGCGGAGGGGTCGATCGAGTGGGAGAAGCGCGCCTACGCGGGCGCCGCGGATCTCGCCGGCGCCTTCATGGTCATCGCCGCCACCGACGACAGCGAGGTCAACATCGGCGTCTTCGACGACGCCGAGCGGCGGGCGATGCTGGTCAACGTCGTCGACGTGCCACCGCTCTGCAACTTCATCCTGCCGGCGATCGTCCGCACCGGCCCGCTGGCGATCGCGATCTCCACCGCCGGCGCCTCCCCTGCGCTGGCGAAGCGGATGAAGCGCGAGGTCTCGGAGCTGTTCGGCGAGGAGTACGCGCGCCTGGCGGTGATCCTCAACGACGGGCGCGGCTGGGCGAAGGGGACGCTGCCGACCTACCAGGACCGCAAGGAGTTCTTCGAGGGCATCGTCAACGGTGACCCCGACCCGGTCGAGCTGATCCGCGAGGGCCAGGAGGTGCAGGTCCTGGCGCTGATCGAGGCCGCGAAAGAGCGCGCGGCCGCAGCTCTGGCCTAAGCCGCGGGGAGGGCGAAAAAGGCGATAGCTGCGAAGTGGGCGGCGGCGGCGAGGATGACGAAGAGGTGGAAGACCTCGTGGTAGCCGAAGACGCGCGGGTTGGGGTTGGGGCGCTGGGTGGCGTAGACGATCGCTCCCGCGGTGTAGAGGAGACCGCCGGCGGCG
>DASVWY010000211.1:0-10322 GCA_036392975.1 Solirubrobacterales bacterium
CGCCCATGATCAGGGTCGAGAAGGCGCCGATCTGGGCCAGCTCCCGCAGCCGTTCGTACTGGTCCGGGCGGTCGGTGACGAGGTTCTCGCGGATGTGGCGGACCCCCAGCTCGGCAAGCTTCTCCTTGACCGCGCCGAAGCGGCTGTAGTAGACGGTGTCGTTGTAGTAGGTGTGGGTGTTGACGCCGATCGAGTCGACGAAGGAGTCGGCGCTGCGCGCGGGCGTCGCGGCGGCGCTGGCGGCCGCGGGCAGGAGGAGGGCAGCGACGGCCGCGGTCAGGAGGGCGCGCAGTGCAGCCGTGCCGCGGCCGCTGGAGAGGCTGAGGGCTTTGGACAGCGCATCCACACCCGATGCCTCGGTCGTGGAGCGGCCTCCGCCAGTCCTGGCAAGGTCAACTGGACGTTTGTATGAGAGAGGTGAAAGCCCGCTGTCAGCGGGTTGCGATCAGGGCCTTCAGCCGGTTGCGGCGCTTCTGCCTGGCTTTCAGGCGGCTGTAGCGCCTGTTGCGCGCGGAGGTGGCCCGGACTTCCTTCGGCTTCCCTCTCTTCCCCCGGCGCGGGCTTGGCGTCGGGGCAGGCTCGGTTGCGGGGGCGGGCTCGCTTTCCGGCGCGGGTGCTGGCGCGGGCGCTGGCGCCGGCGAAGGCTCGGGGACTGGAGTGGGGCTCGGCTCGGGCTCGGGCTCAGGAGCCGGCTCTGGGCTCGGCTCGGGCTCGGGCTCTGGACTCGGCTCGGGGGCTGGCTCCGGAGCGGGCTCGGGCTCGGGGACCGGGACGGGTTCTGGGCTGGGCTCGGGGACCGGGACCGGCTCCGGGACGGTTTCCGGGGGCGGCAGGGGAGCTGGCTCCGGGCTGCTCGCGGGTGGCTGCAGCTTCAGGACCGTCACCTGGGGCCCGACGCTGACGGTCAGCGGGCCATTGGGGTCCGAGAACGAGGAAAGAGGGGCAGCGGAGTTGTTGGGGACGAAGCGCTCGGCCGAGGCGAGCGAGCGGTTGACGTCGATCGTTACCGAGGCGGGGGAGGGGTTGAGGGCGACTCGTTTGATCGGGTCCCAGACGCTGCTGGTGCGCCACAGCGCCAGGTAGAAGCTGCCGTCGCTCTTTTGCAGCAGGACCTGGCGCAGGTTGTCCTGGTTGCCGCCGAGCGAGTAGTCGAGAGATTCGGGCACGAACGAGGCGCCGGGGTCCCCGAGGATGTCGATCGTGTTGCGAAGCGCGGCGAACGCCGGCTTCTCGGAGAGGTCGTGCCGCAGCAGCCCGAAGCTGTCCTCGCGGTCGCTGGAGCCGGTGCCCTCGTCGAGCAGCTCGTAGGAGAAGGTGCGGACGACACCGCGGCGGAAATACTCGAGGAACATACGCGGCACGTAGGTCGCCATCGCCGCCTCGGAGACGGGTTTGTGCTCGCCGGTCCAGTCGACCGCGGTGTGGTAGCCCGTCTCGGTCGCCATCACGCGTTTGGAGCCCGAGTTGGCGACCGCGTCCTCCAGATGCGAGCTGAGGTTGCTCTCCGGCCAGTAGCCGTCGGGGTAGGAGTGGATGTTTCCGTAGTCGACCTGGGCGGAGACGTCGCCCAGGGCCTGCTGGTTGCTCCAGTGGACGATCGAAGGGCCGACGAGGGGCAGCGAGGAGAGCGAGGGGTCGGCCTTGGCCAGCTGGTAGAGCCGCTGGTGGTAGCTGGTCAGCTCGGCGCTCCAGTTCGAGCGGCCACTGAGGTCGAACTCATTGGTTCCCTCGAGAGCGGCAAGCGAGCCCCTGATCCTGTCCCTCGCGATCGAGAGCAGCGTTTCGAGGCCAGCGACGCCGTTGGTGGGGTCGCCCATGATCACGGTTGACTTGATCCCGGCCTGTCCCAGTTCGTTCAGTCGTTGATACTGATCGGAGCGGTTCGGCACGAGGTTCTCGCGAATGTGGCGAACGCCTAGCCGCTGGAGCTTCGTCTTCCACTCCTGGAACCGGTTGTAGTAGACGGTGCCGGTGTAGTAGGTGTGGGTGTTGACGCCGATCGAGTCGACGAAGGAGTCGGCCGGTTTGGCCGGGACCGAGGCCGCAGCCGCGACCTGGGGCGCCAGGAGGGCGACGACTACAAGGATCCCCCCCAGCAACGCTGCGGCGCGCTGCGATCCGGCCCGCAATCGGGCCCTGGGGGTGTCGAATCGTGCATCCATGAGGAAGCTGACTCGACTCGATTGCTCTCCGGTGCAATCGAGCGGGACTGGAATGGACGCTTATTGGATTATGCACAACCTGTTTACCCTTCACGACGACTTTGATGCACCCGCCGAGCCCGTGCTACAAGCGACGGCAAGTGGGGGCGTTCGAGCGTCGCGCGCCGGCGGCTACATCCCGTAGGACTCGGCCAGCTCGACCATCACCTTGCACTGCTTCCAGGTTGCGTCGTCCTGCATCTTGCCGTCGATCATGTGGACGCCGCGGCCGTCCGGGATCGCCTCCAGGACTTTCTTGGCGAACTTGACCTCGTCCGGCGGCGGGCTGAAGACCTTCTTGGCGATGTCGATCTGGACCGGGTGCAGCGACCAGGCGCCGACGCAGCCGAGCAGGAAGGCGGCGCGGAACTGGGTCTCGCAGCCCGCCGTGTCCTTGATGTCGCCGAAGGGTCCGTAGAAGGGCAGGATCCCGGTCGAGGCGCAGGCGTCGACCATGCGGGCGATCGAGTAGTGCCAGGGGTCCTGCTGGGCGGTGACGCGGTCCGCCTCGGGGTTCTCGGGGTCGGCCGGATCCTCCATCGAGCGGTAGCCCGGATGGCCGCCGCCGACCCGGGTCGTCTTCATCCGTCGCGAGGCGGCGAGGTCGGCGGGACCGAAGCTCATTCCCTGCATGCGGGGGCTGGCGGCGGCGATCTCCTCGACGTTGACGACGCCCTGCGCCGTCTCCAGGATCGCGTGGACGAGGATCGGCCGGTCGAGGCCGGCCTTCGCCTCGAGCTGGGCGAGCAGGCGGTCGACGTAATGGATGTCCCAGGCGCCCTCGACCTTTGGCACCATCACAACCTCCAGCTTCTCGCCGATCTCGGTGACGAGCGTGGTCAGGTCGTCGAGCACCCACGGGCTCTCCAGCGAGTTGACCCGGGTCCAGAGCGAGGTCTGGCCGAAGTCCGACTCCTTCGCCGCCTTGACCAGCCCCTGCCGGGCGGCCTCCTTGCGATCGACCGGGATCGCGTCCTCGAGGTTGCCGAGCAGAATGTCGGTCTTCTCCGCGATCGCGGCCGCCTTGGCGACCATCTTCTCGTTCGAGAAGTCGAGGAAGTGGATCATCCGCGACGGCTTCACGGGGATCTCTCGCAGCGGCTCGGGCGCGCCGATCGCCTGCGGCTGGAAGAAGTCTCTGGGGTTTCTCAAGCTGCTCCTTCGGGTCGTTCGCTCGGTCGCGGCCGAAATCTAGTCGAGCAGGCGTCCAGACGCCGCAGGGATTCGGGCGCCGCCGTCGTACTCCGACGGGATGGACGATCGTGCTGCGGAGACCACGCAGGATTGGCAGCTGCCCGACAGCGCCAGGCCGCCGCTGATCGGCGAGTTGGTCGAACGGATCGACGAGGCGCTGGCTACCGCCCGGGCTTCGGAGGCGGCGGTGATGACGGTCGGCGCCGCGGCTCTGGACGCTGCCGAGCAGGCTCGGCGGGCGGCCGACTTGGCCGAGCGCGCCAGCAGTGCGATGCTCGCCGGGCAGCGACCCGTGGGGCTCGGGGCCGGCGACGGCTCGGGCGACGCCCGACGTGCTCCCTCGCCCGCCGGCAACGCCGACGACGGCTTGCGCGACTTCGCGGCCCGGGCCGACCGGGTCGCCGCGCGCCTGCGCGAGCTGGAGCGCACGCCGATCGCGCAGGCCGTTTCGCGCTAGGCGATCCCGGTTCGCCGAGTTCGCGTTTTGTCGCGCATAGCGCGACTAAAGGCGAACTCAGCAGAGGCTACGCCGGTTCGCACTGCGAGCCGAAGTGCTGCGTCCAGACGCGGGTCCCGCTCTGGCCTTCCAGCTCGCCGAGCTGGAGGGCGACGCCGATCTGGTCGAAGGCGCCGAGGATGTTCTGGCGATGGCTTGGCGAGCGCATCCAGGCACGGAAGATCGAACGCACCGTGCCTTCCTCGCCCACTCCCCAAGCGAGGTTCTCGCCGGCCCGCCAGCACTGGGCCGCGAGGTAGCCGGACTCCTTCATCCAGTAGGTGAAGTCGCGGCCGCAGGCAGAGTGGCTGAAGCTGTTGCAGAGCAGGATGTCGGCGGACTTGCCGGAGGCGGAGAGGCTCAACTGTTCGGCCTCGGCCAGCGGCGGCAGGCCGAAGTGCAGGCGCGCGTAGTCGGTCATGCAGCGCATTTCCTCCTCCTGCTCGCCGGTCGGCGCAGCGGTCTCATCCTGCCTGGGGCAGGAGGAGAGCGGCGCGATTGGCGTGCTCGATGCCTGGGCCGCGCGCGCCGGCTTGGAGACGGCGCGTCGGTCCTCCAGCCCGAGCGCGGACGCGCTCGGGGCGAGGGCCAGGGCGACAAAGGCGGCCACGGCGAGGAGAAGCAAGAGCGTGCGTGCCATGGCCGTCTTGTCGCCAGCCGGGATAGTTCATGGCTGCGCGTCAACCGATCCTGGACAGACGTATTAGGCGGGGCCGCCGATATCCTTCGCAGCCCAGAAGCCCCCGAGACGAAGCAGGAGAAATGGCCGTAGACACCGCCGCCTACAGCGAGCAGACCGAGATCCAGCGCGACATCACCGAGATGGTGCGCCAGTTCGCCGACGAGCAGATCATCCCCAACGCCGAGCATTACGACCACGAGGATTCCTTCCCGGAGCCGATCGTCGAGCAGATGAAGGAGCTGGGGCTGTTCGGGGTGACGATCCCCGAGGAGTACGGCGGCATGGGGCTCGACCTGACGACCTACGCGATGATCGTCGAAGAGCTCTCGCGCGGCTGGATCTCGATCTCCGGCGTCGTCAACACCCACTTCATCGGCTCTTATCTCCTGATGAAGTTCGGCAGCGAGGAGCAGAAGGACTATTTCCTGCCGAAGATGGCGACCGGCGAGATCCGCGCCGCCTTCTCGCTTTCCGAGCCCGAGGTCGGCTCCGACGTGCAGGGGATCAAGTCGACCGCCAAGAAGGGCGAGGACGGTGCGTGGGAGCTGAACGGGCAGAAGATGTGGGTCACCAACGGACTCGGCTCGGGCGTCGTCTTCGTCCTGATGAAGACCGACACCAAGGCCGACCCCCCCTACAAGGGGATGACCTGCTTCATCACCGAGAAGGAGCCGTGGGCCGACAAGAACTCAGGCGACTACGAGGGCCTGATCGTCCCCCCCAAGATCAAGAAGATGGGCTACAAGGGGGTCGAGTCGACCGAGCTGGTCTACGACGGCTACCGCTGCCCGCCCGAGCGCGTGCTCGGCGGCGAGGAGGCCGGCGTCGGCCAGGGCTTCGTGCAGATGATGGACGCGCTCGAGGTCGGCCGGGTCAACGTCGCCGCCCGCGGCGTCGGCATCGCCCAGCGGGCGCTCGAGCTGGCCCTCCGCTACAGCCAGGAACGCAAGACCTTCGGCAAGCCGATCGCGCAGCACCAGGCGATCCAGTTCAAGCTCGCCGACATGGCGACCCAGATCGAGGCGGCCCGGCTCGTCACCCGCAAAGCCGCCCGGATGAAGGACGCCGGCGAGCGCTCCGACCTGGAGGCGGGGATGGCGAAGCTGCTCGCCTCCGAGACCGGCAAGGAGTGCGTCGAGGAGGCCTTTCGCATCCACGGCGGCTACGGCTACTCGAAGGAGTACGAGATCGAGCGCCTCTACCGCGACGCGCCGCTGCTCCTGATCGGCGAGGGGACTTCGGAGATTCAGCGCATGGTGATCGGCAAGAAGCTCCTGCAGCGCCACAAGCTCTGAGCCTCTCGCCGTCCCGCGCGTGAGCCGGCGAATCGAAAGGGGCTGGGTTAAGCCTTCGCCACTTGATTAAGCCTGCGTGAAAGGTGCTTGACCTCGGCTCGGTGACAGATTACTAAGGAAAGTAATAGCAATCTGTCTGAAAGGGGCCACCTTCATGATCCGCAAACTCAAGCCGGCCATCGGGCTCGCGGCGCTGATAGCTCTGATCGCGAGCGCGTTCGGCTCGCCGAGCGCCTCGGGAACCGTCAACGGGCACTTCGTCTCCGACGCTCCCTCCGGGAAAACCGAAGCGATACTGACAGCCGCGACAGGCGGCGGGTCCACGCACTTCCTGACCATGCATGCGGACGGCACGGCCGCAACATGCCACAGCATCACCTACACCGGCTCGATGTCCGGCTCGACAACGCAGTCGATAAGGGCCCAGGCCAACTTCTTCGGCTGCACAATCGGGGAAGGTCCAGGATCGGTCACAACCAACGGCTGCGATACGGAATTCTGGTCGCGCACGTCTGGGGACGGCACAGTGAAACTGCTCTGCCCGGCGGGAAAAAAAGTCGAAGTTCATGCCCCCAACTGCACAGAGTCGTTCCCGGAACAGCTTCCGGCCGGTGGAGTGGGCTTCAAAACAATCGAAGCCAATGGGAAACACGCGATCACAGCTGAACTCACAGTGACGGGGCTCGAATTCGAACGGCATGGCGGCCTCTGCGTTTTCCTCGGCACAAAAGGCACCGGCGCGACCCTTACAGGCGCCGTGATCGCCCACGGCATCGATGCGCAGACCCAACAACCCGTAAACATCACAGCGACATAGCCCGCAGGCTCAGCGCCCGTTCGGCGGCCGAGCGCGTAAGAGGGGCCGCCGACGGGGCGGCCCCTTCTTATGCGCTCGGCTGAGCCCAGCTCACCTGCCGGTGCCGGTCCGGGTGCGCGTGTCGTTGTCGTCGGTGGTGCCGCGGGTCGAGTTGGCTCCGCTGGTGTCGTCGGTTGCCAGCAGGTCGCGGTCGTCGTCATCGTCGTCGCCGCTGCCCGGGCCGCTGCTGTCGTCATCGCCGCCGCCGGGCCCGCTGTTGCTGCTGGCGAGCGCAGTGGGCAGGTCGCCGATTACGCCGGCCGCGTTGGCCGCCCAGAAGAGGGGCACGGCGCCGAGTACGAGAAGCGCTGCTCGAGGGCGATTGCGCTGTCGCGCTTGATCAGACGGCGCAGCGAAGGCCCCTCCGGGTGCTCGATCAGGACATGCGGATGGCGTCCTCGTAGCGGTTGCCACCGCCAAGGGCGCTGAGGACCGTTCGGCCTGGCCGGCTCGGCTAGCATCGACGGCGATGGCTGGAGATACGAAGGCTCTGATCGAGACCGCGGTGAAGCGCTTCCAGGCCGAAGTCCCCGCCCTGCAGAAGCTGAAGCTGGTGTTCGGGTTGGAACTGAAGGGCAGGGGGGACATCCAGCTCTACCGGGTCGAGGTGCCGGGCCCGAGGATCAGCAAGGACCTGGCCCAGGACGAGCGGGTGCTGGTTCAGATCGACCGGCCCCAGTTCAACGAGCTCGCCGACGGCGGCACGTTGAAGAGCTATCGCAAGGCTTACGAGACCGGTCACATCAAGGCGACGGGCGATACGAACGTGCGCAAGCTGATCGGTCAGGTCGTGGAACGCCAGGAGCAGCGTTCGCGCCTCAAGAAAGTCCAGTAGCGCGCGGTTCTTGCGCCACCTCCTTTTCTAGCCCTGGGCACGAATTTTCAGCCGCTAAAGGCCGAAAAACGCACTTTTCGAGAGACCTTTAGATAAAACTACTTAGATTGGCCGCATGTTTGACCGAAATGATTGGTCAAACGTCTAGTGGGTCTGTAGCTTCGGCGGTCTGTTGGCGTCCGCTGGGGCGCCAAAAGGGCTTCGACACCAGTAAGGAGACTCACTTGATGACTGCCTTCGGGTTCGCACTTACTCGACGCCGCCAGCTGGCGCTTTCCCTCGTGGCGAGCCTGGCATTCAGCGGCCTCCTGGTCGTTTCGGCACCCGCCCAAGCGGCAGAGAAATCTCTGTCCACGATCAACCTCTGCATCACGAAAACCGGCCCCGACAAGGGCACGGTTCGATTCGTCCCTGGGAAAAAATGCAAAAAAGGCGAGTTGCTCGTTCAGGTCGTGAGCAGCGCCGGCAATCAAGGCGTCCTCGGCGTTCAAGGGGAAAGCGGGGCAAAAGGTCCCACCGGCGACAAAGGCCCGACCGGCGATCAGGGTCCGGTGGGCCCGCAAGGACCCACGGGCGACAAAGGTCCTAACGGCGACAAAGGCCCAACCGGGGATAAAGGCCCGACCGGAGACAAAGGACCCAACGGAGACAAAGGACCCAACGGAGACAAAGGCCCGGTAGGCGACAAAGGCCCGACGGGCGACAAAGGTCCTAACGGCGACAAAGGCCCAACCGGGGACAAAGGTCCCCAGGGCGATCCCGGTACCAAAGGCCCAACCGGGGACAAAGGTCCCACCGGAGACAAAGGCCCCGCTGGAGACCAGGGTTTGAAAGGTCCAACCGGGGATAAAGGCCCGACCGGGGATAAAGGTCCGCAGGGCGACCCCGGCAACAAAGGTCCCACCGGGGATAAAGGTCCCACCGGGGATAAAGGCCCTGACGGGGACAAAGGTCCGACGGGAGATAAAGGCCCCGACGGCGACAAAGGTCCGGTAGGCCTACAGGGGCCCACCGGGGACAAAGGCCCGACCGGCGACAAAGGTCCGGATGGCGACCAGGGCCTCAAAGGACCTGACGGCGACAAAGGCCCACAAGGCGACCCCGGCGACAAAGGTCCGACGGGAGATAAAGGTCCGCAGGGGGATCCCGGCGACAAAGGTCCGACGGGAGATAAAGGCCCCGACGGCGATCAGGGCCTGAAAGGCCCTGACGGGGACAAAGGTCCCACCGGCGACAAAGGCCCGGATGGCGACAAAGGTCCGGTAGGCCTACAAGGCCCGATCGGCGATAAAGGCCCGACCGGCGACAAAGGCCCGACCGGAGATAAAGGCCCGCAGGGCGACCCCGGTGACAAAGGCCCCACTGGCGACAAAGGCCCTGATGGCGACAAAGGTCCGACGGGCGACAAAGGTCCGGTGGGCCTGCAGGGCCCGATCGGCGACAAAGGCCCAACGGGGGACAAAGGCCCTACCGGGGACAAAGGCCCTACCGGCGATAAAGGCCCTGCCGGGGACAAAGGCCCGACGGGGGACAAAGGCCCTGACGGCGACAAAGGTCCGACGGGAGACAAAGGCCCTACCGGTGAAGGCATGCTTGTCACCGGCTTGGCGAACGCGAGTACCGGGAACGACACGAGCACCTACTACCTCGGGCCGTTCCAGACCTCCAATCCGACCACGACCGAGAGCAATGTGCAGCAGATCATGCCGGTCGCGGGAACGGTTGCCGACCTCTTCGTGAGGCTAGGCACCGCCCCCAGCTCCGGCGACAGCTATACGTTCACGATTCGCAAAAACGGCAGCGGCGTCACCGGCACTGGCGTCACCTGCAAAATCTCCGATACCAACACCACCTGCAGCGACAGCGTCAACAGCCTGGCGTTCGCAGCAGGGGACCTGCTCACGCTGCAGGCGGTTCCGACCAGCAATCCGGATGGTTGGAGCTCGATCCGCTGGGGCGTCACGCTCACCCCGTAGCCCCATCAGCAGGGAGTCACTCGGGCCGTGCCGCAAGGGTTTGCGGCGCGGCCCGTTTGGCGTTCGGGCTTACTCCACCGGGACGATCTTGCCCGCGGTGACTAGCTGTAGCGCCTGTTCGAAGCTGGGTGCGAAGACCTCGATCTCGACCTCCTCGTTTGGGTAGGCGAGATAGACGCTCTCCGGGCGCTCGCGGCTGAAGTAGACGACGCCTCCGCCCGGCGCCTTCGCCAGCACGCCGCCAGGCTGGCTGCCCTGCTTGCGCAGGGCCCCGACGGGATCGGGCAGCCGGTAGCTGCCCACGGTGAGGAAGGGCCTGGGATCGTCGACCTTCGCGTCCCCGGTCAGGTAGCGGACGTAAGTGCGGTCGGGCGCCGGCTGGCTCAACTCCAGCTCGGCCCCCGCCGGCGGACCGGCCCAGTAGATCGGCGCCGGTCCCGCGGAGGCGGCCTCGCGCAGGCCGTCGACGTCGACGATCGCGCCCGCGCTCGCCGGGGCAGGGACCCCTTCGTCGCCTCCGTCGTCGTCGACGAGCACCCAGACGATCAAGCCGAGCGCGACGAGCATCGCCAGCCCAGCACCCCGCAGCACGTCGCGGCGCTTCGGCATGGTCGTCTCCCGTTTGCCTTTCGATCTCAGCCAGCGCATCTCGCCTCCTCGCGGTCGTCAGCCATGGTGCTTCGACGGCTGTGGCGACAACCCTGGTTGTCCTGGCGGAGGTCCGAGCTCAGGTCGCGACCAGCCAGCGCACCGCTTCAAGCAGGTCGCCCGTCTCGTGATCGGGGCG
>DASVWY010000212.1:0-3372 GCA_036392975.1 Solirubrobacterales bacterium
ACGATGGCCGCGAAGAGCCCGAGCGCCGCGAGCGCGACGCGGTTGGAGCGCAGCCGCCGGTACGCGAGATACCAGGGGCTGCGGCCCTCCACTACTCGAACTGGAAGCTGGTCATGTCGCCCCAGAAGGTCGGGTGCCAGAGCACCTCGTCCATATTGACGTCGCTGGAGACGAACAGCGACATCTCGCGCGATCCGAGCGGCGCCCATGGCGCCTGTTCCATGAATTCACGGTCGAGCTGGGCGTATTCCTCTTCAATCTCAGGCGTCAATTGCCGGCGGCCGAGACGGTCGATCTTCGCGCTCAGCTCCGGATTGTCGATCTGGGCGAAGTTGCCATTGCTGGTCGGGGCGATGCTGTGGCCGTGGAGCATCGGCTCGAAGAAGTCGTTCGGGTGCGGGTAGTCCTGGAGCCAGTTGGCCCAGCCGATGTCGAGGTTGGGGGTCGAGGTGTTGCCGATCACCGAGAAGTAGGGGGCGCCGAGCAGCTTCAGATTCGCGTCGAAGCCGAGTTTCTCGAGCTGGCCCTGCACGTAGGCGCCGATTTCGTCGTTCGGAGGCAGGTTGTCGCTCCAGACCGTGACCGTGCGGTCGGCGGGATCGGCCTGCTCGATCATCGCTTTCGCCTTCTCCAGGTCGTAGGGGTACAGCTCGTACTCCTCGTAGCCGGGCATCCCTTCGGGCAGGATCTGCTGCCCGGTGTCCATCGTGCCGGCGTGGATCCGCTCCACAGCCGCCGGCTCGATCGCGTAGTTGACGGCCTGGCGCACCTTGAGGTCGTCGAAGGGCGGCGCGGTCGTGTTCATCCAGAAGAAGTAGGTGTTGATCGAGGGCTCCGGCTCGTACTGCGTCCCCTCGTACTGCTGTTTGACCGACGCGACGCGGTCCGGCGGCACCGGATCGAACATCCAGTGCGTCTTGCCGGATTCGACGTCGCTGACCTGGATCGACGGGTTGCTGACGACCTCTGCCTCGATCCGGTCGACGTGGCCGTCGGGGAGGTCCGGCATCAGCTCGGCGTTGTTACGGGCCCATTCCGGGTTCCGCTCCAAGGTCCAGCTTCGTTCCGGGTTCGACTCGACGATCTCGTAGGGCCCGGTCGCCGGCGGCGGGTTGCCGCTCAGGTTCTTCGCCGGCGTGTCGGCCGGCAGCGGCGCCGTGTACATCATCGCCAACTCGTTGACGAAGGCGCCGCGCGGTTTGGTCAGCTCGATCGCGATCTCGCCCGTACGGTCGTTCGTCTCGATTCCCCGGATCCCGCCTTTCTTGGTTTCCGCGAATTCTTCGGCGCCGACGATGTCGATGAAGAAGGTGGAGCCGCCGGAGTCCAGCTCGAACAGCCGTTCCACGCTCGCCCTGAAGTCGGAGGCCTTGACCGGCGTGCCGTCGGAGTACTTGAGCCCCTTGCGCATCGTCAGCTCGTAGGTCTTGCCGTCTTTGCTGATCGTCGGCAGGTCCTCGGCCAGGCCGGGGACAACCTCGCTGCCCGCCTCGCCTTCGGCATGGGCGTAGGTGAGCAGCGGGATGTAGGTGTTGTACATCGTGGACCACCCTTCCACCGTCTGCGAGAGCTGCGGGTCGAGGTAGTCTGGGAAGTAGGCGAAGTTGACTTTCAGCGTGCCGCCCTCTTTGCCGCCCGCGTCGGAGCCACCGCATGACGCGAGCACGAGCGTCGCGACCAGTCCCACTGCTGCCAGCACTGCGCCTAGCTTTCTCAACGCCTGACCTCCGCTTCGGGCTGGACGGGGCTCGCACCCTCCTGGCCGGTGGACGACTGGGTGGGACTTTCGCCCCCTTGTCTCGTGGACCTCCCCTGTGGAATCAACTCCACCATAATCTCGAGGCCGGCGTCAAGGCCCCGCGGACGCTCGTCCGGCCGGGTTTCTTCCCTGCTCTCTGGCCATTTTCGGCCCAGCAGGGGGGCCGCGAGGAGAGCGATCGCGACGACGCCGACGCCGGCCACGAGAAAGGTGGCGCGTGGGTCGAAGCCTGACGCGATCAGGCCGCCGAGCACGTAGCCGATGCCGGGCGTCGCCGCGCCGAGCGATTCGAGCACGCCGATCACCCGCGCCTGCATCGTCTGCGTCGTCAGCTCCTGCACCGAGCTGATCACGCCGACCCACTGGACCCCGTTGCCGGCGCCGCCGAGGGCCGCGGCGGCGCAGGCGACGGCGAGGGTCCCGGCCGCCGCCATGCCGAGGTAGCCGGCGCCGATCGCCAGGGTGCTGAAGAAGAGCAGCAGCGGCAACGGCGCCCGCCGCAGCGTCGCGAAGACGATGCTGCCGAGGACCATGCCGGCGCCCCAGCTTCCCAGCATCAGTCCGTAGCCGGTGTCGCCGGCGCCGAGCGTCTCCTTGGCGTAGATCACCTCGATCGGGATCACCGCCGAGAAGAAGACGAGGGCGACGGCCTGCGCGGCGAGCAGGCGCCGCAGGGTGACGTGGCCGCGGATGTAGCCGAGGCCGGCCTGGACCTGCTCGCGCAGCTGCCCCGGCTCGGGCTCGGCGTGGGGCAGCCGCTTGGCGCCGAGCAGGATCCAGGCGATCGCGTAGAAGGAGACCGCGTCGAGCAGCAGCGCGGTCTGGGCGCCGAAGCCGGCGACGACGAGGCCGCCGACGGCGGGCCCCACCGCGGCGCCGCCGGTGAAGGCGACGTTGAGGATCGCGTTGCCGGCCCGCAGCTCACCGGCCGGCTCAAGCATCGTGGCGCTGACGGCCCGGGTCAACGAACGCGCGGTCAAAGCCAGCGCCCCATCGACGGTGGCGACCACGACAACCGCCGCAAGTGAGAAGTGGCCGGCGAGCAGCGCCAGGGCGCCGAAGGCCGCCGCCTCGCCGGCGTAGATCGCCGGCAGCACGAAGCGCGGCGGCGGTCGCTCGAGCCGGGCGACGACGACCGGCGTCAGCAATGCGGGAAGGAAACCGGTCCCGAGGAAGAGCAGGGCCGTCGCCATCGCGCTGTCGGTCTGCTCGAAGACGAGCACGGACAGGGCGACGATCCCGAGCCAGTCGCCCAGCTCGTTGACGGCGTAGGAGAGCGCCAGACGGCGGAAGTCCGGCCGCCTCAGGGGGTCTCTAAGGCCTGGATTACTCACTCCTGGGGTCCCAGCCCTACCTCATTTGTGCACAAGTTTCGTTTCAGATGCACAGGTTTCCGCCGAGTTGTGCTACAAAGTTGACAGCGAAACAAGACGTTTCTCGCCGAATCTTGTGCGAGAAGTAAGAGCGGGCTTCGACGGAAGGGGAAAAGACATGGGCTACAAGCGCTAAATCTTCCAAGGACGACAACGCTACTGCGTTTGTTCTTCGCCGAGGGGCGCCCGTGGGCGCCTTTCGTCGTTTTTGGCCCGTTTCGCGGTTTTTCCCGCAATTGC
>DASVWY010000213.1:0-12580 GCA_036392975.1 Solirubrobacterales bacterium
GTCGGATCAACGCCTCCAACCCCTGCAGCGAGTACATGCACGTCGATGACTCGGCCTGCAACCTGGCCTCGCTCAACCTGATGAAGTTCCGCCGCGAGGACGGCAGCTTCGACGTCGAGGACTTCCAGCACGCGGTCGACATCGTCTTCCTCGCGCAGGAGATCGTCGTCGGCTACTCCAGCTACCCAACCGAGCAGATCGCCGCCAACGCCAACGCCTTCCGCCAGCTCGGCCTCGGCTACGCCAACCTCGGCGCCCTCTTGATGTCCGACGGCCTTCCCTACGACTCCGACGCGGGTCGCAACGTCGCCGCCGCGATCACGGCGCTGATGACCGGCCGCGCCTACCGCCAGTCGGCGCTGATCGCCGCCGAGGCGACCGGGCCCTACGACGAGTACGGGAAGAACCGTGAGGCCCACAACGGCGTCATGCGGATGCACCGCGACGCCGCCTACGACGTTCCGAGCGACGGGATCAAGGGCGAGCTGCTGGAGGCGGCGCAGCGGGCCTGGGACGAGGCGGTCGAGCTGGGCGAGGAGCACGGCTACCGCAACGCGCAGGCGACGGTGCTGGCGCCGACCGGCACGATCAGCTTCCTGATGGACTGCGACACGACCGGGATCGAGCCCGACTTCTCGCTGGTCAAGTTCAAGGAGCTGGTCGGTGGCGGCCAGATGACGATCGTCAATCAGTCGGTGCCGCTGGCGCTGCGCACGCTCGGCTACTCGGAGGCGGAGATCGACCAGATCAACGCCCACATCGCCGAGCAGAACACGATCGTCGGCGCCCCCGGCCTGAAGGACGAGCACCTGCCGGTCTTCGACGTCGCGGTCGGCGAGCGGGCGATCTCCCACACCGGCCACATCGACATGATGGCCGCGACCCAGCCCTTCATCTCGGGCGCGATCTCAAAGACGGTCAACCTGCCGCAGAGCGCGACCGTGGAGGACATCGCCGACGCCTACACGCGCGGCTGGAAGGGCGGCCTCAAGGCGCTCGCCATCTATCGCGACGGCTCGAAGACGGCGCAAGCGCTGCGCACCGACGCCCAGGAGGAGAAGGAGGCCGAGGCGGAGGTCGTCGCGGCGCCGCCGGAGCGCAAGCGGATGCCGCGCGAGCGCGAGTCGATCACCCACAAGTTCTGGATCGCCGGCCACGAGGGCTACATCACCGCCGGCAAGTACGAGGACGGTTCGGTCGGCGAGATCTTCCTCACCGACATCGGCAAGGAGGGCTCGACGATGCGGGGCCTGCTCAACGCCTTCGCGACGGCGATCTCGATCGGGCTCCAGTACGGAGTCCCGCTCGAGGTCTTCGTGCGCAAGTTCAGCTACATGCGCTTCGAGCCCGAGGGGATGACGCAGAACCCGGAGATCCCCTTCGCCAAATCGATGCCCGACTACATCATGCGCTGGCTGGCGAGCCGCTTCGTCGAGGACACCGAGACGCTGGAGGACCTCGGCATCCTCACCGAGGAGGTGCGAGCCAAGCGCGACGCCGAGACGAGCCAGCTGGGGCTGGGGATCGCAACCGGTGACACCGCCGGTCCGGCCAACGGGGGAGCCAAGCCCGGCAACGGCAACGGCGGCAACGGGGCCGAGAAGAAGGCGCCGGCCAAGGGCGTGCCGGCGGCTGAGGCGATGACCGAAACCCCACCGGTGGTCCCAGCCAAGATGTCCGGCCTGGAGCTGGGCCCGGCCTGCGAGCAGTGCGGCGGCATGATGCAGCGCACCGGCAGCTGCTACACGTGCTCTAGCTGCGGCAACAACACCGGCTGCGGCTGAGCCTCTAGCTCAGCACGACCTCGGCGTCGTGCCGGGGAGTCTCGGTGATCGCGCGGCGGAAGACTCGCTCGGGCTTGGGGTTGGCCGGGCGGATTTGGTGGCGCTTGACCAGCTCGCGCAGGACGACCGCCATCTCGAACTGGGCGAAGGAGGCGCCGAGGCAGCGGCGGACGCCGCCGCCGAAGGGGATCCAGGTGTAGGTGCCGGGCGGGTTGTCGAGGAAGCGCTCCGGCAGGAAGCGATCCGGATCGGGGTAGACCTCGGGGTTGCGGTGGACGAGGTAGACGCAGGGCGTGACCGAAACCCCGGCCGGCAGCTCGTAGCCGCCGATCTCGACCGGCTCGGTGAGACGGCGGATGACGATCGAGATCACCGGGCGCAGTCGCAGCGTCTCCTGGATCGTCGCCGTCAGATAGGCGTCTGAGTCGCCGTCGCTGGCCTCTGCCCGCAGCCGCTCCAGCTTCCGCGGATGGCGGGCCAGCCGCTCCACCGCCCAGGCAAGGGAGGTGGCGGTCGTCTCGTGGCCGGCGACCAGCAGGGTCAGCAGCTCGTCGCGTATCTCCTCATCGCTCATCGGGCTGCCGTCCTCGTGGCGGGCGCCGACCAGCAGCGAGAGGATGTCGTCGCGCTGCTCGAGGTCTCCGGCTTGGCGGCGGGCGGCGATCTCGGCGTAGATCAGCCGGTCGACGCGATCGATTCGCCGCCGGAAGAAACCGAGGCGACGGATCCGCTGCGGGCCGGCCAGGAGGGCCGGCAGGAGAAAGCGTGGGTTCGTGGTCAGATCGAGGAACTCGCGCAGGGTCTCGCGCAGCTCCGTCAATTGTTCTCCCTCCCGCACGCCAAAGACCGTGCGCAGGATGATCTCCAGGGTGATCGCCTGCATCCGCGGCCGCAGCCGGTAGGGGACGCCGGTTGGCCAGCTCTCGATCTCACGCTCGGCGATCTCGCTCATCGTCTCGGCGTAGCCCTGCATCCGACCGCCATGGAAGGGCGGCAGCAGCAACTTGCGCTGGCTCATGTGCGGCTTCTCGTCGAGGACGAGGACCGAGTTGTTGCCGAGCACCGGCGCCAGGATCTGGTTGCCCTCGCCCGCGTGGAACACGCGCGGGTCGCCGGTGAAGACCTGTTTGACCGCTTCGGGATCGGCCAGCATCACCCAGGTCCCCTCGTAGGCGATCTTCAGCCTGAAGACGTCGCCGTAGCGCTCGTGGCAGGAGAACAGCATCCTGCGCGCCTGCCGCGACCAGATCGCGGTCTGGGCGACGCGCGGCAGCGGCGGCCCGGGCGGAAGCCGGCGCTCGACCGAGCTGCTGAGTCGCGACGGTGCGGTAGCCGTGGTTGCCTCCATTTGCGCCTCCTTCGAGCAGACGGTACACGCGGGGGTGGTGGGGCACGTGTGAGATCGGTCCGGCCTTGCGACTATACCCCAGGGGGGTATATGTATGCTTTGCCGCATGGACGCAAGCACGCAGACCCACGAGCACCATCGGCACGAGATGCCGACCGAGGGGTCGGCGCTGACCGCGGTCGCGATCAGCGCCACGCTGCACTGCCTGACGGGCTGTGCGATCGGCGAGGTGACCGGGGTGGCGGTGGGCACGGCGATCGGCTTGTCCGACGCCGCGACGATCGCCCTCGCGATCGCCCTCGCCTTTCTCTTCGGTTACGCGCTCACGAGCCTGCCGCTGCTGCGCTCCGGGCTGGCGCTGTCGGCGGTGATCCCGATCGCCTTCGCCTCCGACACGCTCAGCATCGCGACGATGGAGATCGTCGACAACGCGATCATCGTCGCGATCCCCGGCGCGATGGACGCCGGCCTCGACTCGCTCCTGTTCTGGGGCAGCCTCGCCTTCGCCCTCGTCGTCGCCGGAGCAGTCGCGATGCCGGTCAACCGCTGGCTGATCGCCCGCGGCAAGGGACACGTCGCGGTGCACGAAACCGGCATCCACGGCGGGCCGCCGATTCCCCTCGTGGCGGCGGTCACGGCGATCGCCGGCGTGTTCGGGACGGTCGTGCTGCTGGCGGAGGCAATCGGATGAGCGCGACCGAGCAGCGGGGCTACACCGAGAACAAGGAGGCCGTCCTCAAGCGCCTGCGCCGGATCGAGGGACAGGTGCGCGGAGTCGAGCGGATGGTCGAGGAGGACCGCTACTGCATCGACGTCGTCACCCAGGTGACGGCGATCCAGGCCGCCCTCGACAAGGTGGCGTTGCAACTGCTCGGCGACCACGCCTCCCATTGCGTCGTCGGCGCCGCCGCGGCCGAGCAGCCCGCTCGCACCGAGGAGCTGATGGGCGCCGTGAAGCGCCTGCTGCGCCACGGCTGAGCCGGGCGCTCTCGTTACTCGTACTGGAGGGCCTGCAAGACGTCGAGCCGCGAGGCGCGACGAGCGGGGGCGATCGCGGCGATCACGCCGGCGAGCCCGGCGAAGACCAGCAGCATGATCAGCGTCCCGATCGGATAGGACAGGGCGAAGCCTTCGTCCTCGAGCGGCTGCGCGATCAGCGCCGCGAAGATGACCCCGATCACCATTCCCAGGAGGGCGCCGATCAGCGCCGTGATCACCGCCTCGTAGCGGATCATCGTCCGCACCTGGCGCCGCGACATGCCGATCGCCCGCAGCATCCCCAGCTCGCGCGTGCGCTCGTGGATCGAGAGCGCCAGCGTGTTGGCGATCCCGAACAGGGAGACGATCACCGCCAGCGCCAGCAGGGCGTAGATCAGGCCGAGCAGCTGGTTGATCTGCCCTTCCTGGTTTTCCTTCAGCTCCTGCTGGTTGCGCACCTCGGCGACCGGATACTCGCGCTCCATCAGCTCCACCAGCCGGCCCTGCACCGCTTCGGCGTCGGCTCCCGGCGCCAGCTTGACGAAGTCGAGCACGTCGTCGCTCTGGTCGAAGGCGCGCGCCATCAGCGGCTGGGTGACGATCGCGTTGCCCAGCAGTTCGGCCTTGTCTTCGAACTCGCCGACGATCCGCAGACTCGGTTTGGCGCCGATCTGGGTCAGGAAGCGGACCCGGTCGCCGAGCTCGAAGTCGTTGTCGGAGGCCAACGACTTGTCGACGATCACCTCGCGCTCGCCGAGCGTGCGCAGCGTCCGCGGGCCACCCTCGGTCCAGTCGATCGTCAGCACCTCGTTGGCGTCGGAGGAGAGGGCGGAGACGCGCGGTTTGCCCCCGTTGCCGTTGAGCAGCTTCGCCTGCGCGGTGCGCAGGGTCGAGACCAGCTCGACGCCGCGGACGCGCTCGGCGGCGCCGGCGGCCTTGGGTGAGATCGGCGAGAAGCCATCGCTGTTCTGGATCACCAGCTGGCCCTGGAGGCTCTCGTCGACCGCGGTCGAGATCGAGCTTTTGATCCCGGCCGCGAAGACGGTGACGAAGGCGACGACGGCGAGGCCGATCATCAGGGCCGCCGCCGTGACCGCGGTACGGGCCGGGTTGCGCTGGGTGTTCTCGCGGGCGAGGCGACCGGTGAGGCGTCGCAGCATCTCCAATGGCCGCCCGGCGAGCGAGGCGAGGGGCTTCACCAGGCGGGGGCTGAAGAGGGAGACGCCGAGCAGGACGGCGACCGCGCCCGCGCCCATCAGCCCGGCGGCGCTGCCACCGCTGGCGCCGCCGAAGAGCCCGATCAAAACGAGAGCGAGGCCGGCGACGCCGAGCAGGACGGCCAGCGCCGCGTAGACGAGCCCGCGGCGGCGGCTGCGCGGCAGCTCCAGCGCCTGCAACGCCGCGATCGGCGGCACCCTGGTCGCCCGCAGCGCCGGCACCAGCGAGGAGACGAGGGTGATGCCGATTCCGATCGCCAGCGAGACGACGATCGTGCGGGTCTTCGTGATCAGCGCGGTGGTCGGCAGATCGATCCCGATCGCGACGAAGAGGGCGTTGAGGCCGGTGGCGATCGCGTAGCCGCCGGCGAGGCCGACCAACGCCCCCAGCACGCCGATCAGCAGCGCCTCGACCACCACCGCGGTGAGGATCTGGCCGCGGGCCGCGCCCAGCGTCCGCAGCATCCCGAACTCGGTGATCCGCTGGGCGACCGTGATCGAGAAGGTGTTGAAGATCAGGAAGGCGCCGACGAAGAGGGCGACGAAGGCGAAGACCAGGAGTGCGATCCGCAGGAAGCCGAGGTCGTCGCGGATCTGGTTGGAGTTGCGTTCGGAGTTCTCCTTGGCGGTCTCGACCAGCACCGCCGGCGGGGCGACACGCTGGACGCGCCGCTTCAGCGTCTCTTCGGAGACTCCCTCGGCGGCGGCGATCAGGATCTGGTCGAATTCGCCGCGCTTGTCGGTGATCCGCTGGGCCTCGGGCAGGATCAGCCCGGCGATGCTGGCGCCGCCCCAGGAGGCCTCACCGAGCTTGGTCAGGCCGACGACGCGGTAGGCGGTGACGCGTTCGACCGAGGCCAGTTTCAGCCTGTCGCCGACCTCGATTCCGGACTCGTCGGCGGCGCCCTCGTCGAGGGCGACCTCGGAGGACTTGCGGGGCGCGCGGCCCTCGACGTAGGTCTGGGTTTCCAGCGCCTCGGGCAGGACCGAGGTGATGAACTTGGGCGCAAACTGGGAGCCGATCTGCTCGTTGTCGGCGTCGAAGAAGCTGCCCGGCGTGAAGATCTGCCCCGCCGCCACGCGCGTTCCCCGCACTCGCTTCACCTTCGGCAGCAGCTTCGCCTTGAAGCTCGGCACCTCGCCGGTTTCCTGCCGCACCTCGTCTTTGGCGGTGATGACGACGTCGGTCTTCGCCAGCGAGTCTTCGAAGATTTCGTCGAAGGCGGCGAAGGTGGTGTCGGTGAGGATGTAGGTGCCGGCGACGAAGGCGACGCCGATCACCACGGCCAGCGCCGTCATCAGGGCGCGGACCTTGCGGGCCCAGAGGCTCTTGACGGCGAGGCCGGTCAAGCCGGGTGCCCTAGTCGATCTGCTTCATCAGCTCGATCACCTCGCCGGCCGAGCCGGGGGCGGCGTCGTGGACGATGCCACCGTCGCGGAGGGTGATCAGGCGGTCGGCGTGGGCGGCGGCGGCCGGGTCGTGGGTGACCATGATGACCGTCTGGTCGAAGTCGTCGACCGCCTGCCGCAGGAGCTGCAGCACGTCGGTGCTTGCTTTCGAGTCGAGGTTGCCGGTCGGCTCGTCGGCGAAGACGACCGCCGGTTTTGAGACCAGCGCGCGGGCCACCGCAACCCGCTGCTGCTGACCGCCGGAGAGCTCGGAGGGTCGGTGAGTGCGGCGATCCCCGAGCCCGACCGTGTCGATCAGCTGCTCGAGCCAGCGGCGGTCGGGCTTGCGGCCGGCGATCGAGAGCGGCAGCACCAGGTTCTCCTCCGCGGTCAGGACCGGCAGCAGGTTGAAGAACTGAAAGACGAAGCCAAGCTTGTCGCGGCGCAGCTTGGTCAGCTCGCCGTCATCGAGGTGGGTGATGTCGCGCCCGTCGAGGATGACGGTGCCGGAGGTCGGCTTGTCGAGCCCGGCGAGGATGTGCATCAGGGTCGACTTGCCCGATCCGGAGGGGCCCATGATCGCGGTGAAGCGGCCGCGCTCGAAGCCGGTGCTGATGCCGGTCAGCGCGTCGACCGCGGCGGCGCCCTCGCCGTAGCGGCGCGTGACCCCATCGGCTTCCACGACCTGGCCGTTGAGCTGACTCACGGTCGGCACCGTATCGCGTGGCGGTAATAGCCTGCGCCGGATGGCGCTGGCCGACCAATTCGACGGGCTGCTGGTCGACCTCGACGGGGTCGTCTGGATCGGACGCGAGATGGTTCCGGGGGCCGTCGAGGCGTTGCGGGAGCTGCGCGAGAACGGCAAGGACCTCGTCTTCGTCACCAACAATCCGGCCAAGCCGCCCGACGCGTACGCCGAGCGATTGCGCGATGCCGGAGTCGACGTCGGCGCCGAGCGCGTGGTCACGGCCGGGGGGTCGACCGCCCGCCTCGCGGCGGAGCGGGCCGGTCCCGGCGCGAGCGCCTACGTGATCGGCGCGACGGCTTTCCACGAGGCCGTGGCCGCCGCGGGGCTGGCGCTGCTCGACGGTGAGGCGGCGCACGGCGCCGAGGTCGTCGTCGTCGCGGGCCATCGCGGCTTCGACTACAAGGAGCTGCTGACGGCGACCAAAGCCTTGCAGGGCGGAGCGGGGCTCGTCGCGACCAGCCGCGATCCGACCCTGCCGATGCCCGGTGGCGCCTGGCCGGGCACCGGCGCGGTGCTGGCCGCGGTCGAGACCGCCAGCGGCGCGACGGCCGAGATCGGCGGCAAGCCCGAGCGGCACCTGTTCGAACTGGCGCGGGAGCGGATCGGGGGCGCGGAGCGGGTGGCGATGGTCGGCGACCGGGTCTCCTCCGACATCGAGGGAGGTCGTCGGGCTGGGCTGGCGACGGTCCTCGTGCTGAGCGGCGCCACCTCGCGCGAAGAGGCCGACACCGCCTCGCCCCACCCCGATCACGTCATCGACAGCCTCCGCGACCTGCTGCGATGAGCGCGGCGAGAGCGAGCGGGCACCGGCCCGGCGTCGCCTTCGCCGGCGTCTTCGCGGTGACCTTCTGCGGGCTGGTGGCGGTCGGGGCCGTGCTGCCGGTGCTGCCGCGCTACGTGCACGGCCCGCTCGACGCGGGCAACATCGCGGTCGGCGTGGTGGTCGGCTCTTACGCGGTCACCGGGCTCCTCCTGCGGCCCTTCGCCGGCCGGCTCGCCGACCGCCGTGGGCGCCGGCAGACGGTCCTGCTCGGGTCGGCGGTCGTCGCCGTCGCCGGTTTCCTCTACCTGCTGCCCTTCGGAGTGCCGGGACTGATCGCCGCCCGCCTGCTGCTGGGGGCGGGCGAGGGAGCGGTCTTCACGGCAGGCTCGGCCTGGATCGTCGACATCGCGCCGCCCGAGCGGCGGGGGCGTGTAATCGGCCTCTACGGGCTCGCCGTCTGGGCCGGGCTCAGTATTGGGCCGCTGCTCGGCGAGCTGCTCCTCAACGCCTCCGGCTACACCGCCGTCTGGCTCTTCGCCGGTGCGGCCCCACTGCTGGGGGCGCTGATTGCGCTGCGCCTCCCCGAACCCTTCCACCCGGCCGGGCAGGCCGAGCAGCACCCGCTGATCGCCCGCGAGGCCCTCCGCCCCGGCGCCGCCCTGGCGCTCGCCTCGCTCGGCTACGCGACGGTCGCCTCCTTTGTCGTCCTCCACCTCGACGCGCGCGGGATCGGCCACGGGGCGACGGTCTTCGGCGCCTTCGCGACGATGGTGGTGCTCACCCGGCTGATCGGGGGCGATCTTCCGGACCGGGTCGGCCCGGCGCGGGTCGCGACGGCGGCAGCCGCGGTCGAGGCCGTCGGCCTGGCGACGATGGGGCTGGCCCAGACCTTCGCCGTCGCCATCGCCGGGGCGCTGGTGATGGGCGCCGCCTTCTCCCTCCTCTATCCGTCGCTCTCGCTGATAGTCGTCGGCCGCGTCCCCGAGACGCGCCGGGGCGCCGCACTGGGCACCTTCACCGCCTTCTTCGACGCCGGCATCGGCTTCGGCGCGCCCCTGGCCGGGTTGATGGCGGCGCTGATCGACTACGAGGGGGCATTCCTCTTCTCCGCCGCGATCGCCCTCGTCTCGATGGCGACCATCGCCTTCACCATCTCCAGCCGCGGCCAAACCCTGCTCGCCGCCAGGGGACGTGCCGGTAGTTGAGCACACTATGGGTGGGCTAACTACCGGCACGTCCACTCTCAACGCTCGGCGATGCCCCCCGCGGTGGCTACTCTTGGTCGATGGGCGAGAAGACCTCGAAGGTGCAGAAGTCAGAGGCCGAGTGGCGCGAGCAGCTGACGCCCGAGCAATACGAGGTCACCCGCAACGCCGGCACCGAGCCCGCCTTCAGCGGGCCTTACGTCGACGAGAAGGCCGCGGGCATGTATCGGTGCGTCTGCTGCGGCACCGAGCTCTTCTCCTCCGACACCAAGTTCGACTCGGGGACGGGCTGGCCCAGCTTCACCGAGCCGGTCAACCTCGAGCACGTCGAGCTGCGGCCGGACAACAGCCATTTCATGCGGCGCACCGAGGTCGTCTGCAAGCACTGCGACGCCCATCTCGGCCACGTCTTCGAGGACGGACCGCGGGAGCGCGGCGGCCAGCGCTACTGCATCAACGGTTGCGCCTTGACGCTCGACCGGGAGTAGGGCGTGGGCCCTATTTCAGGGCCCCGCCGGCGCCGAGGTAGCTGAAGCGGACTGCCAGCGCGACGGCCTCGGTGCGGGTGTCGACCTCGAGCTTGGCGATCGCGTTGCGGACGTGGGTGTGGACGGTCGCCGGGCTCAGCTCGAGCCTGGTGCCGATGTCTTTCACCCGCAGGCCCTCCGCCAGGAGGTCGAGGATCTGCCGCTCGCGCGGCGAGAGGTCGAGCAGTTTCTCGACCTCCGATGGCTTGCCGCCGGCGAAGTCGCCACCGAGGAAGGTGCCGCCTTCGGTCACCGCTTTGACCGCGCGGGCGATGTCCTCGGCGGGGGCGGACTTGAGCACGTAGCCGGAGGCGCCCGCCCGCAGCGCCAGAGCCAGCAGGTCGGGCTGGGCGTGGGCGGTGAAGATGATGATCTTGGTTTTCGGCCGCGCCTTGAGAACCTCCTTGGTGGCCTCGATGCCGTCGCGCTTGGGCAGCTCGACGTCGATGATCAGGACGTCGGGCTCCAATTCTTTGACGACCTCGACCACGTCGCGGCCGTTCGAGGCCTCGCCGACGATCTGCAGCGCATTCGAGTTCGCCATCCGCGCCTTGATCGCGTCGCGCACGATCTCGTGGTCGTCGCAGAGAACGACCCGCCTGGCACCACCGAGGCTCGCGCTCATCGTGAAGCGATCCTCTCAGGCGCACCGTAGGTATGCAAAATATTGGGTAGCGTGAATCCGCCGTCCCGATCCTGGCGGTTCTCGATCAGCGCGATCATCGTTCTTCCCACGGCCACTGCCGTGCCATTGAGCGTGTGCACCATCTGCGGTGCTTCGTTATCGGCAGGCCGATACCTACAACTGAGACGACGCGCCTGGTAGTCGGTCGTGTTGGAGCAGGAGGTCAGCTCGCGATAGCGCTCCTGGCTGGGGATCCAGGCCTCGCAGTCGTACTTCTTCGCCGCCGGGGCGCCGAGGTCGCCGGCGGCGACGTTGACCACCCGGTAGGGGATCTCCAGCTCGGCGAGGATGCGCTCCTCGATCGCCAGCAGGCGCTCGTGCTCGGCGGCCGACTCGGAGGGCTCGACGAACGAGAACATCTCGACCTTGTCGAACTGGTGGACGCGGAAGATGCCGCGGGTATCGCGGCCGGCGGCGCCGGCCTCGCGGCGAAAGCAGGTGGAGAAGCCGGCGTAGCGCAGGGGCAGCTGTGCCGCGTCGAGGATCTGGTCGGCGTGCAGCGCTGCCAGCGAGACCTCTGAGGTGCCGACGAGGAACAGCTCGTCCTTGGGGATCTCGTAGATCTGGTCGCGGTCGCCCGGCAGGAAGCCGGTGCCGTGGAGCGCCTCCTCGCGGACGAGGACCGGCGGGATCACGGGCTCGTGACCCTCGCCGCGAACGACGTCGATCGCGAAGCGCACCAGGGCCAGCTCGAGTAGGACCAGGTCCCCCTTGAGATAGGCGAAGCGCGAGCCGGAGACGCGTGCGGCCGCCTCCATCTCGATCAGGCCAAGCTCGGTGCCGATCTCGAGGTGGTCGCGCGGCTCGAAGTCGAAGCTCGGCCGCTCCCCCGCCTCGCGCAGGACGACCGCGTCCTCCTCGCTGATTCCTTCGGGCGCGTCGGGGTCGGGCAGGTTGGGAAGGGTCGCCGCGACCCGGTCGAGGTCTGCCTCGATGCTGTCCAGCTCGGCTTTGCCGGCCTCGATCTTCTCCTTCAGCGCCTGCACCTGCGCCATCTCCGCTGCCGCCTCGCCGCCCCGCTGCTTGGCTTCGCCGATCTGCTTGGAGAGCGTCTTGCGGTCCGCCTGAGCGCCCTCGATCTCGGGCAGCAGCTCGCGGCGGCGGGCATCGAGGCCGAGCAGCTCGTCGACCTGCTCAGCGGCGCCGCGGCGGGCCAGCGCCGTCTTGACCCGCTCTGGTTCGGAGCGGATCAGCTTCAAGTCCAGCATCGGCAGGACCGGTTAGGGCGCGGGCTGGCCGGGACGCGGAGATTCTTCGGCGTCCTTGCCGGAGTATTTGGCGACGAAGCGGGCCAGCGCTTCGGCCTCCTCGCCGACGACGATGTTCTGCGGCATGATCGCCCCGGAGAAGCCGCCGTTCTGGATCGCGAAGAGAGCGTCCTCATAGGTCTCGGTTCGCTGGTCGAGATCCGGCCCCTGCGTACGGGTGCTGCGATTGCCGGTCCCCTGCGAGCCGGCGGCGCTCAGCGTGTGGCAGCCGGAGCAGTGGGTGGCGAAGATGACCGCCCCGTTGTAGTCGGGGTCGTCCTCGGAGAGGGAGATCCCTTCCTCCCCGAAGCCGCAGGCGGCCAGAGCAAGGGCGGCGAAGATGGCGAGTGCTATGGCTAGGGCGGATCGCACGCGGCGAGGATCATATTGTCTGGCCTCGATGGCTGATCCCACGACCTCGCGCGCCGGGCGGGTGCCTTGAGCGCCCCCGAGCCAGCCCGCTTTCGCGCTGCGATGGCGGCGCTGCCGACCGGGGTCACGGTGGTCAGCGCCGCCGGGCCGGACGGACCGGCGGGAGCGACCGCGAATGCGGTCTGCTCCCTCTCGATCGAGCCGATGCTGATGCTGGCCTGCCTCGACCGCGGCTCGCGCACCCTGCTCGCCGTCCAGGCGGCCAACCGCTTCGGGATCAGCGTCCTCCACGCCGGCCAGGAGCCGATCGCCCGCGC
>DASVWY010000214.1:0-7992 GCA_036392975.1 Solirubrobacterales bacterium
CCTGTTCAAACTGGCGCCGCAGAGCGTCGCCGGAGCGGTCAAATACCAGAGCCAGGGCAGCGGCAGCAGCCGCTCGGTCCTGGCGACCGTCGCCAGCAAAGAAGTCTCCTACACCAAGAGCGGCGTCTGCGTGTTCCTCGCACCTACCGGCGCCGGTCCGCATAAAAGCGGCGACGTCAGCGGCGGGATCTCGATGTACGGATTCAGCTGAAGCGGGAACGGCTCATCCGGCAGTCGCGGAAGCCGAAGGAGAAGCTGACGTTGTTGGCGGCGTTGCCGCTTTTTTCCGCCCGGATCGATTCGTGCGTCGCCTCCAACTTCTTGCCTTCCTTGTAGAGCTTCCCGGTGGCGGCCAGGCGCGTCTTCACGAGCCGCAGGAACGTGAACCACTTCTGCAGTTTCTCCTCCTGGGCGACCGGCCTCGGCACCGCGACGAGCTGGCGGATCGTGGTGCCGAACCGTTTCGAGGCGCGGATCAACTGATTGCCGGCGACTCGGAGCCGTCCCGAGTTGATGTTGTCGCGGGCGCCTTTGAGGATCCGCTCAGTCGCCTCGCGGTCGCGTTTGCAGATCGGCTCGACCGCCGCCACGTATTCCGCATCGGTCGGCGGTTCGCCAATGCCAAGGGCGGGCGCCGCAACGGCAAGCATCGCGACGACGACCAGCGCAGCTGTCCCTAGCTTCCCTCTCATCTCCCTGGTCGCACAAGCCTAGTGGCTAGGATTCGCCGCCGTGATCTCCACCAATCAGTTCAAGAACGGCAGCCACATCGAGATCGACGGGGCGGTCTTCAAGATCATCGAGTTCCAGCACGTCAAGCCGGGCAAGGGCGGCGCCTTCGTGCGGACCAAGCTGCGCAAGATCGACGACGGCTCCGTGCAGGACAAGACGTTCAGGGCGGGGGAGAAGTTCCGGCCCGTCCACACCGAGTCGCGCAAGATGCAGTACCTCTACGACTCCGGCGAGGCGGCTGTCTTCATGGACAGCCACGACTACGAGCAGATCGAGATCCCGCGCGAAGTCGTTGGCGAGACGATGCGGTGGGTGCTGCCCAACGATGAGGTCGACGTCCTCTTCGTCGACGAAAAGCCCAGCGATGTGCAAGTGCCGAGCGCGGTCGAGATGAAGGTGACGCAGACCGATCCCGGCGTCAAAGGCGACACCGCCTCCGGCGGCGGCAACAAGCCAGCCACCCTGGAGTCCGGCGTGATCGTCCAGGTCCCGCTCTTCATCGAAGAGGGCGAAAGCGTCCGCGTCGATACCCGCAGCGGCGAGTACATCTCGCGCGCCTGACACCAGCCAGCCGGCCGAGGCGCGAGAATAGGCGTCGATGCGCCGATCCGAACAGCGCCGCGACGCCGTCTTCGCCTGCTACCAGTGCGAGGTCACCGGCCGCCCGCTCTCCGAGCTGGTCGCAGACTCGCGGCCGTTCACGCGCGAGCTGGCCGAGGGCGTCCACGCCCACAGCGAGGAGCTCGACGCGATCATCGCGCGCCACTCCAAGGGCTGGCGGCTGGAGCGGATCGCACCGCTGGAGCGCTGCTTGATGCGGGTGGCGCTGTATGAGATGGAGCACAGCGACGACGTCCCCGACGAGGTCGCGATCGACGAGGCGGTCGAGATCGCCAAGGAGTACTGCGGCGCCGACGCGCCCGGCTTCGTCAACGGCATCCTCGGCGCCTTCGTGCGCGAGCATGAGGCGGCCCGATGAACGAGGGCCGCCTGCGCGAGATCTCGGCCCGGCTCAGCGCGATCGCCGCCGAGCTGGAGGGGGACGAGGCGGCCGACGAGCGCGCGGCCGAGCTGGCGCGCGAGGCGGCGGAGCTCTCCGCCGAGGCGGTCGAGGAGGCCAACCGGCGGATCCGCGAGGCGCAGGACGCCGAGCAGCGGTGAGCGGCTCGCGACGCTGATGTACCCCGAGGATCTGCGCTCGCTGATCGACGCGGAGCTGGAGCGGCTGCGCTTCTCGGCTCCGGCCGGGACAGAAGGACTCGAGCAGGCGATGCGCTACTCGCTGCTCGCGGGCGGCAAGCGGGTGCGACCGGTGCTCGCTCTGGCGACTGCCCGCGCCCGGGGCGCCGAGCCGCGGAGCTACCTGCCCGCGGCGATGGCGATCGAGCTGATCCACACCTACTCGCTGATCCACGACGACCTGCCGGCGATGGACGACGACGACCTGCGTCGTGGGATGCCGACCGCCCACGTCAAGTTCGGCGAGGACGTCGCGATTCTCGCCGGCGACGGCCTCTTTGCCGAGGCGATCCACCTATTCGGCACGCAGCCCGGCGATCCGGCTCGCGTCCTCGCCGCGTTGCGGGAGCTGACGGCGGCGACCGGAGTCAACGGCATGGTCGGCGGCCAGTACGCCGACGTCGCCGCCGAGGCCAGCGACGCCCAGGGGCTGCGGGCGCTGCACGAGCTGAAGACCGGACGCCTGATCGCCGCTTCGGTCGGCGTCATCCTGACGCTCGCGGGAGCGCCGGAACCTGAGACAATCCCCTATCGCAGGTTCGCTGGCGAGCTCGGCGTCCTCTTCCAGATCGTCGACGACATCCTCGACGTGACGGGAAGCGACGAGCAACTCGGCAAGCCCCATGGAAGCGACGAGCGACATGGCAAACTGACCTATGTCAGCCTCTTCGGGCTCGAGCGAGCGCGGGAGCTGGCGGCGGAGTCACACGCCAGGGCCGTCGAGGCGCTGGCCGAAGCAGAGGACGAGACCGGCGACCTCAAAGGCGTCGCCGACTACATCTTCACCAGGAACGAATGAGCGAGAAGCCGCAATCCGATAGCCACGACCGGCCCGCGCCGCTGCTGGAGGAAGTCGACTCGCCGGCCGACTTGCACGAGCTCGACGACGAGCAGCTACAGCAGCTGGCGCAGGAGATCCGCTCTGAGGTAATCGACACGATCGGCGAGATAGGGGGTCACTTCGGCGCCAACCTGGGGACCTGCGAGCTGGCGGTCGCCCTGCACAGCCTGCTCGACTCGCCCCGCGACAAGATCCTCTGGGACGTCGGCCACCAGGCCTACCCGCACAAGATCCTCACCGGCCGCCGTGAGCAGCTCTCCTCGATCCGACAGTACGGCGGCCTCGCCCCGTTCTGCTCGATCGCCGAGTCCGAGCACGACATCATGGGCGCCGGCCACGCCTCGACCTCGATCGGTTACGCCGTCGGTTTGAAGGAGGCGATGCGCAAGGGGATCGGCGAGGACGGCCGCGTTGCCGCGGTAATTGGCGACGGCGCCCTGACCGGCGGCGTCGCTTACGAGGCGATGCACGCGGCCGGCGGCCTGCAGACCCCAATCGCGATCGTCCTCAACGACAACGGGATGTCGATCTCGCCCAACGTCGGCGCTCTCTCGCGCTACTTCAACCGAGTGCGACTCAACCGCCGCCTCTGGCACGCCCGCGAGGAGGTCGAGGACCGGCTGACGAAGCTGCCGCTCGGCCTCGGCAAGCGGATCGAGCGGCTCGGTCCGGAGATCAAGTCGGCGATCAAGGCCTACTGGGCTCCCGGCCTCCTCTTCGAGGAGCTCGACCTCGCCTACATGGGCGTGATCGACGGTCACGACGTCGCTGCCCTGCGCGAGGCCCTGCGCGAGGCCTTCGCCGCCGACCGTCCGGTCGTCGTCCACATCCACACCGTCAAGGGAAAGGGCTTCGCCCCCGCCGAGGAGGGCGGTCTGGAGGGGATGGAGAAATGGCACGCGGCGAAGCCGAAAAGCATCCTCAACGGCGAACCGACATCGAAGCCGGTGCCGGTCAAGGAATCGGACTCGCCCGAGGCGATCGCTCCCGAGCGACTGGAGAAGCCCCCCGCCGCGGGTTCGCCACCCCAGTACACGCAGGTCTTCGCCGACGCGATCGTCGCCGAGGCCGAGCGCGATGAGCGCGTGGTGGGGATCACGGCGGCGATGGCGGGGGGGACCGGGCTGCAGAAGCTCGCCGACGAGGCACCCGAGCAGTACTACGACGTCGGGATCGCCGAGCAAAACGCCGTCCTGCTCGCCTCCGGCCTCGCCCTGCAGGGAGCGAAGCCGGTCTGCGCGATCTATTCCACCTTCCTCCAGCGCGCCTACGACCAGATCATCCACGACGTCTGCCTGCAAGAGCTCGACGTCACCTTCGCGATGGACCGCGCCGGCCTCGTCGGCGACGACGGACCCACCCACCACGGCGCCTTCGACGTCTCCTACTTCCGGCCGATCCCCCACGTGGTGGTGATGGCGCCGCGCGACGAGGCGATGCTGGTCCACATGCTGCGCACGGCGCTCGCCCATGAGGGCCCGGTAGCGCTGCGCTACCCGCGCGGCGCCGCCGAGGGGGTGGGGCTGCCGGCCGAGCCGGCGGAGATCCCGATCGGCAGTGGCGAGCTGCTGGCGAGCGGCGAGCGGGTGGCCCTGCTTGGCTACGGCTACGGCGTTTCGGTGGCGCTGCAGACGGCCGAGATCCTCGCCGAGCACGATCTGCGGCCGACCGTCGCCGATGCCCGTTTTGCGAAGCCGCTCGACACCGAGTTGCTGGAGCGTTTGGCGCTCGGCCACGACCTCGTCGTGACGATCGAGGAGAACGTGCTGCCGGGCGGTTTCGGCTCGGCCGTGCTGGAGCATCTCGAGGACTCCTTCGGCGACCGCCCGGCGGAGCGAGCGCGGGTGATGCGGGTTGGACTGCCCGATCGCTACGTCACCCACGGCAAGCCGGCATTGCTGCGCGACGAGGTCGGCCTGACCGGCGATGCAGTCGCCGAGCGGGTCCTGGCGGCGCTGCGCGCGGGTGAGCCGGCGCTGCACTGAGCCTCATCGAAATTACGCTTGCACCAAAGCGCTCAATCGGTTAGCCTCCCACGGCCTTCTCGGTGACGAAAGAACCGGCCCGCTTCGCGGACGTTTCTGGGGTTACTACAGGGAGAGAAGGCTCGTGTATCTCCGGATATGCAGGTCCGCTGGGCAGGCGGACCGCTGCCCGGGTTTCGCCGCTCTAGGAAGAGACGGCGAAGCGCATCCCGGCTCCCTCGAAGCGGTCGAGGTGCGCCGTGCCGAGCGCCGCGGCAGGGGTGAGGCAGCCTCCGGCAGCTGGCGTGGCGCCGTCCTCGGCAAGCAGCAGGCCCGCCTCGCCGAGCATCCACGAGGTCGTCAGGTAGCCAGGATGGCCGTCGGCGTCCAAGTCGACGCGGAGGTAGTGGCCGCCGGCCGTGCGGGCGTCGACCGAGAGCTGCCAGGACCAATCCTCGAGGCGCTCGCCCGCGGGCCCGAAGCCGGAGGCGGGAAGGGCTCGCCGCATTCCTTTGGCTGCCCGCTCGCGGATCGAGGGGCGCGCTTGGGTCAGCGCCCGCAGGCCGGCCTGGGTCGCGCTGAGGGCGCCGGCGGCCGCATAGCGGAGAGGCAGCGTCGCGGCGCCGCCGGGCGCGACCATCCCCTCGCGGTAGCGGAACGGCGATGGCGCCGCACCGCGCGTCGCCGCCGTCAACGCCATCGTGCGGTGGACCACGGCGGGATTGATGAAGGGCGACGGCGTCATCGGCGCGATCGCGCCGCCCTGGGCGTTGGAGCGGGGCGCGAGCGAGATCGGGCTGACCTGCCTGACGGCGGCTGCAAGTGCGGCGTCCTCGATCAGCGCCGCCGGGTCGGCGATCAGCTCGGCGCCCTCGGCGCCGGTCATCTCGGCCATGCTCTGCAGGCTGCCGCCGGAGACCAGATCCGAGAGGCCGAGCCGCCCCCGCGGCTGCCTCGTCGTCACCTGGACGTCGGCCTCCGCAAGCTCCTCGTCCCAGCGCTGCCGCGCCGTCTCGGAGGCGAGCAGCACCGCCAGGTCGGCCGGCAGCGCCTCGAAGCCGCCGACCTGGACGATCTTCAGCCCGGCCGTTGCGGCTCGCTCGTGAAAGGCGTCGATCGTCCGCCGCACGAACGGGATCTCACCGGTCAGGTCTGCGTAATGAGCGCCGTTCGCGACGCACGCTTCGATCACCGGCCTGCCGTAGAGGGTGTAGGGGCCGACCAGGTCGAGGACGACTCGCGTGCGGGACGCCATTGCCGCCAGTGAGGCCGGGTTCGCGACGTCCGCGACGAGAGTCTGTGGCGCGGTGACGCCGATCTCGCCGAGGGTCCGCTCTAACTTTGCCGGGTCGCGGCCGGCGACGGCCCAGCGAACACCCGTCTCCCCGGCCCGCCGTGCGAGATAGGCGGCGACGTTGCGGCCCGCGATTCCGCTGGCGCCGAAGACGACGACCGAGAAATCGCGCTCGTCGGTCTGGGCGGTGGCCTCCATCTCTTTGCAGGCTATAGGGGCCGCCGTTGGCTTGGCGGCGGTGATTAGGCGTCTGTGAGCTGGGTACTTGCGGACCACGGGGGCCGTGGGGAGGCCGGTTCTGACTTGACGTTCGCCTGAAAGGAAGGCGAGATGCCACAGACGAAAACGAGAAGGAATTCGAGTTCGAGCAAAGGATCGAACGGTCGCTCGCCTGGCCCGACCAAATCCGGTGGGAGCTCGGGGCGGTCGAAATCGAAATCCGGCGCGAGCAAATCAAGCACGAGCGGCGCGAGCAAATCAAGCACGAGCAAAGCGAGCAAAGCGAAAACCAGCGCGGGCGGAGCGAAATCCAGCGCGGGCGGACCGATGAGCACCGCCAAACGCAAAGCACAGGAGTCGGGCGCCGCCGTCGCGGGCGTGGCGAAAAAAGCCAAAGGGCCCGTCAGCAAAGTCAAAGGTCCGGCGGTCGCGGGCGCTGCTGCAGTCGCGGGTCTCGCGGCGGGCGCGGCGTTGACGCGAAACGGCTCGCGCAACAAGCGCATGGGTATGCCGAAGGTCGGTGTCTCGAAGCCGAAGGTCGCCAAGGCCCTCGGCAAGACGGCAAAGGAGGTCGGCAAGGCCGGCTTCAAGGCCGGCGAGCTGACCGCCGAAGTGCGCCGGATGCGCGAGCAGTTGAGCGACTCGAAGAAATAAGCGGTTCGCCGCGGATAGGAAGAGAGAGATGGCACGGGGCAACGGACGCGGCTCCAGCAGTCGCAAACGTTCGAAAGGCGAACTTCCGGACTACTCGGTCGCCGACCCCGGGGACATCGCCGACGGACCGGACGTCCTCGTCGACGCCCCCGTCGTCAAGGTCGACGAAATCAACCTCGAGGTCGACGATCTGCACGCGCAGGTCGCCGTCCTGGCCCAGGTCCGCAAGCTTGTGAACATCAGCGTCGGCGCCGACGTGCGACTGGGCGAGGTCGAGCTGAAGATCGAGGGAGTCGAGGCCCAGGCGCTGCTGAAGGCCCGCCTCGACAACGTCACGGCGATCCTCGAGCGCGTGCTGACCACGCTTGATCGCAACCCGGAGCTGCTGAAGAGCATCGGGCGCAGCGTCGAGCAGGTCGGCGGCGGGGCCGGAAAACTGCTCGACGAGAGCGGTGACGCCGTGGAGGACGTCGGCGAAGGGGCCGAAGGAGGACTTAAAGGCGTCGGTCAAGGGGCCGGCCAAGCGGCGGGTCAATTGGGACAGGGCGCAAGCCAGGGGCTTTCAGGGGTGGGACAGGGCGCGGCCCAGGGGGTCGAAGGGGTCGGCAAAGGAGCACAGCAAGCGGGCGGCAAACTCGCTCAGGGAGGCGGTAAGCAGGGAGGAGGGGGCTAGATGGCGCGCCAGGCAGCCAAGAAAAGCTCCAAACGGCGAACCAGCAACGGCCGCAGCGCCTCGCAGAAGCCGGAGAAGTACCGCTTCGCGCAGAACGTCGACGGCGACCAAACCGTCGCCGAGCGTGAATACCGGACCTATGCCAGCACGGATCCGGAGAAGATGGCGGCGGATGCCGACGTGCTGCTCGACATCCCCGTCGTCAAGGTCGACTCGATTCACCTGAAGCTTGCGAAGCTCGACGCGCACGTCGCCCTCAAAGCCGAGGTTCTCGACTTGGTCAAGCTGAACGTCGGTGTTGATGTTCACCTCGGCAAGCTGGAGCTGGACATCAAAGGAGTCGAGGCTCAGGCGCTCGTCAAAGTGCGCCTCGACC
>DASVWY010000215.1:0-13689 GCA_036392975.1 Solirubrobacterales bacterium
GACGGCGCAGGCGCGAGGCGGCGATCCCCAGGACCTCGCTGCGAAGGTTGCGTGCGCGTCGCTGCTCGAGCGTGCCGGCCGCCTCGATGTGGCGGCGGTGCTCGTCGATCTTCTGCGCCAGCTCGGCAACGCCCTCGCCGCGAGCGGCCTCGGTCCGCAGGATCGGCACGTTCCAGCCCTCGGGATCGTGGGAGAGCGCCAGCACCCCGCGCACCTCGCGCACCATCGTGTCGGTCATCGGGTGGTCGGCCTTGTTGACGACGATGATGTCGGGGATCTCCATCACCCCCGCCTTCAGCGCCTGGATCGAGTCGCCGGAACCGGGCATCAGCGCCAGCACGATCGTGTCGGCGTGGTCGACGATGTCGATCTCGGCCTGGCCGACGCCGACGGTCTCGATCAGGACGTCGTCCTTGCCGGCGGCGTCCATGACCAGCGCCACCTGCAGCGCCGCCTCGGAGAGGCCGCCGAGCGCGCCCCGCGAGGCCATCGAGCGGATGAAGACGCCGGGGTCGAGGAAGTGGTCGGAGAGACGGATGCGATCGCCGAGCAAAGCGCCACGGGTGAACGGGCTCGAGGGGTCGATCGAGAGCACCGCGACCTCGCGCTGGTCCTTGCGCAGCTCGGCGGTGAGGGCCCCGATCAGCGTGCTCTTCCCCACCCCCGGCGGCCCGGTGAAGCCGACGATCCGCGCCTTGCCGGTCCGCGGATAGACCTCGCGCACCAGCTCCCACCCCACCGGGTCGTCTGACTCGATCAGCGTGATCGCCCGTGCCAGAGCCCGCTTGTCGCCGCCGACGAGGCGCTCGGCAAGCGGTGCGGATTTGGCGGCGTCCGGCATGGGCGGCTGAGTCTAAAGTCCCGGCCGCCGATGATCCGCTTCATCCGCTTCTGCGCCCGCAACGGCATGATCACGCCGAAATACGCGCTGCTTTTGCTGCGGTACCTGCGGCGGCGCCTCCTCACCCGAGCCGGCTGGCGCTGGCGGACCGACGGGCCGGTTTTCTTCGGCAGTGGGCTGGAACTGCAGATCGAGCCTCGCGGTCGGATCGATTTCGGCCGCTTCGTCTGGCTCGGCCACGGCACCAAGATCCGGTGCCACGAGGGCACGGTCGAGATCGGGCGCAAGACGGTGCTGGGGCAGGAGTGCACGATTTCCGCCTATGAGCGCGTCCGAATCGGCGAGCAGTGCGTGATCGCGGACCGGGCGATGTTCATCGACTTCGACCACGGCGTCGTCGAGGTCGAGCGGCCGATCCGCAACCAGGGCATCTACACCCGCCCGGTCGAGGTCGGGTCCAACGTCTGGATCGGCTACGGCGCCTGTGTGCTGCGCGGCGTCAGCGTCGGCGACAACGCCATCGTCGGCACCAACTCGGTAGTCACCAAGGACGTGCCGGCCAACGCCGTCGTCGCCGGCATTCCGGCCCGGATCATCCGCATGCGAGACGCCCCCGAGCACCTGCGCTGGCCGAACCCGGTCGAGCCGGACCCGGGGGCGTGGACGACGATGCGGCCCCCGGAGTGAGGTTCCGGGGGCCACGGTCTACTCAGGTGGTTACTGGACCCAGATGCCTCGGTGGGCCCCCATTGTGTTCTCGCCTGTGATTGTGACTCTGCCAGTGTAGGCGCCGTTGTTTGTTGTCCCTGTTTCGTTTTCGCAGCTGGCGCCGTGTTCCACGTAGTGGAGCCCGGCGATGCCCTGGTCGAAGACCACGCTGCGTGTCATTTCGGCGCCCTCGTTTGTGAATGTGACGGTGCCGAGGTTGCCCTGCGGCGGAATTGTGATCGTGCATTCCCCCGCGTCCAGTTCGATCAATTCGTTGTCCGGGCACTCGATGCTGATGGTGCCTGTGAAATGTTCTGTATCCGCACCGATGTGGTAGAGGAAATTGCAGCCGTTGTGTGTAAACGTAACTTCTTCTTCTTCATCGAGCAGGCAATTATCGAATGTCGGTGTGAGTGTGATTGTCGTGCTTGTGAAAACCGCCTTTGTGCCGGCAAACTGGACGATCCCGCATTCGACCACGCCCACATCGAACGACAGGGCGTTCACGGTGGTCTGCTGCCCTGTGATGATCGTGTGTTCGCTTTCGAAGTGGAACTGCGGCGCCGCCGAAGCGGCCGAAGCTCCGACGGCGCCGATGGCAAGCACCGCGACGAGGCTGAGCCCGAAGGCCCTGAGATTGCGAAGCATCTGACTGCGCTCCTTCCGTTGACTGGGAGAGCGGAGCCTCTAAGGGCGCCGCCCAATGCTCAAGGAATATGAAGCATTGGACGCTGCCACGCAGCGCTAGTCGAGTGCGGCGGGGAGAGTGCGGAGACCCTCATCCCGCGCGGCGCCGAGCAGGTGGGCGTCCCAGGTTGCGAAGGTCAGGTCGCCGTCCGGCAGCGCCAACGCCGCGGCCAGGTGCAGCGCGTCGAGGCTGCGCAGCCGGTGGGAGACGGCGAGCTTCGCCGCCTGCTCGGCCAGCGCTTGGTCGACGTCGACGACGTCGAACCACTGCCACTCGGCTTCCATCTTCCTGAGGTCGCGGTCGTCGCCACCGAGGGCGACGGCGCGCGCCGTTTCGACAAAGCCGATCCGGCAGATCGACAGTGCACGAGCGGCGTCCATCGCCTCCACGACTTCGGCGCTTCCCTCCTCCTCGATGTAGCGCTTGACCAGGGCGCTGGCATCGACGTAGAGCATCAGCGCCCTTCTTCGCGCTCGGCCAGGACTATCGCGGTGGCCGACTTGCCGGTGAAGCGCGGCTTGGCCTTGGGGAGCGGCAGGGGCCGGCTCGCCGGCGTCACCTTGCCTTCGGCGATCAGCTTCCGCATCCCGCTGCTGTAGCGCCGCGGCCCGCCCACCGGAACGAGGTCGGCGACGGGCCGGCCGCGCACGGTCACTCGCACCTCCTCCCCCCTCTCGACCTGCCGGATCACGCTGCTCAGGTTCGCCTTCAACTCGCGCACTCCGATTTCACGCATGTGGTCATCTTACGCCTCCAGGTGGCCACACTCTGCTGCACCCGCGGTGGTCTGGTCGTTCCCATTCAGTCACTCACCTTAAAAGGAGATTAGCACGGGTAGCAATGTATTGTCTGCTAAGGAAGCATTCCCTGCGAGAGGTCGGCGACGATGTCGCCGTAGATTTTTTGCCTTACAGACAGGAGAATGCATCGAGTGGACATCGCAGGGCACTTCGGGGAGAACCTGACTCGCTGCCGTAAGCGCGCCAATCTCTCTCAGGAGGAGCTGGGGTTTCGCGCCTCTCTGCATCGGACGCAGATCGGCATCCTCGAGCGAGGAGGTCGGCTTCCCCGTATAGACACTCTCATCAAGCTTGCCGGTGCACTGTCGGTCTCGCCGGCTGAGCTCCTCGAGGGCATCGTTTGGCGACCGGGCACGGCCAGCGTCGGCGGGTTTGAGCTGCCGACCTCGGAGAACGGCGACGAAGCGACCGCTCAGGCAGGGCGCGGCTCGCCGACCAGGTCGGCGTAGACCGCTGCCGTCTGCTCGGCCACGTCGCCCCAGTCGAAGCGGCGCAGGTGCTCGTAGGCTTCGGCGACGAGGCGGTGGCCGAGATCGTCGTCGCGGAGCACGCGGATCGCCACCTCGGCGAGGGCATCCGGGTCGTGCGAGCGGAAGCGCAGCCCGACCTCCTCGTGCGGGACGACCTCGCGCAGACCGCCGGTGTCGGCGACGATGCAGGGGCATTCGGAGGCCATCGCCTCCAGGGCGACGAGGCCGAAGGGCTCGTAGATCGAGGGGACCACGGTGAGGTCGGCGATCCGGTAGAGCGAGTGCAGGACGTCGTCGCCGATCCAGCCGAGGAATGTGCCGTGGTCCATCAGGCCCAGCTCCTCGGCCTGCTTGTGCAGCTCGGCCTCGTGGGTACCGGAGCCGGCGACGAGGAAGCGCGTGCCCGGCGCCTCCTCGATAACCCGCGGCATCGCCTCCAGCGCCAGCTGGAAGCCCTTCTCGTAGACGAGGCGACCGATCAGCAGCACCAGCTTCTCCTCCGGGGCGGCGAACTCGGCCCGCAGGCGGCGCAGCTCGTCCGGATCCTGCGGCTGCAGGTCGTCGGGGTCGATGCCGTTGGGGATGACGCTGACCTTCTCCTCCTCGACACCGAAGATGTCGGCGATCTGCTCGCGCATGTAGTGCGAGCAGGCGATCACCCGCTCGGAGCGGTTGGTGATCCAGCGCTCGACTCCGTGGATGTAGGTCTGGGGATGCTTGTCCACCCAGCCTTGGTGGCGGCCGTGCTCGGTGGCGTGGATCGTCGTCACCAGCGGCGCCCCGAAGCGCTTGGCCAGGTGGTCGCAGGCGTTGGCGACCAGCCAGTCGTGGCCGTGGACGAGGTCGAAGCTGTAGCGGTCGCCCAGCTCGACGCCGGCGGCGAGCATGTCCGAGTTCATCCGCTCGACCCAGGCGACGAACTCGCCGAGGTCGGTCGGGCGCTGCGGCTCGCGGATGCGATGGATGACGACGCCGCCGCGGTGCTCCTGCGCCGGCGACTCTTCGCCGCCGCGGGTGAGCACGTGGACCTCGACGTCGCGCTCGACCAGCGCCTCGGAGAGCTTGCGGACGTGCCGCGCCAGCCCGCCCTCGATCAGCGGCGGGTACTCCCAGGAGAGGATCAGGACGCGGGTCACCGTCAGGGCTCCAGGAGCGGGGCGAGGGTCAGGTCCGGGGCGAGTGCGCGCATACGCGGATCGATGTCGCGGCGGGAGTCTATGGCCTTCAACATCGCCTCGCCGTGACCGGTGGCGCGTTGGTAGGCGTAATCGCCGGCCTGACTGCGCTTGTCGAGGAAGGCCCAGTCGCTCGCCTGGGCGGCCAGCAGCTCGCGCGCAGCCCGCAGAGCGGCCGGGCCGCGCAGGCCGCACGAAAGCTCGCGCAGCAGCCGCAGCTCCAGCCGTCGCGCCCCCCAGGCGAGGTCGGCGACCGGTGGCGAGTCCCAGGTGCTCAGGTCCTTGTCCTCGCCCCAGGTCGAAGCGGCCAGCGGGCGCGGAAGCGCCTCGTGCTCGGCCAGCGCTTGCGGCACCGTCAGCAGCCGCACCCCTGCCGCGGCGGCGCCCGCCAGCACCTCCGTCAGCCATAGCACCCCCTCCGACCACCAGTGCCCGAGGAGCTCGGTGTCGATGGCGAAGATCAGCAGGCCGCGCCGTCCGCGGGAGGCCGCGAACTCGCGCATGCGAGCCGCCACCGCGGTGAGGAACTCGGTCGCCTGGCGATGCGCGGCGGCGGCGGCGGCGGCGGGTTCGTAGGCCCCACCCCCCACCTTCCAGAGCCGCACGCCCCGCAGCGATTTGCCCGCGAACTGAGCGTGGGCCGGGTCGGACGGGTAGCCGTCCAGCGACCAGAGCCAGCCGATCGCCTCCCAGTCGATCGGCAGCGCCACCGGGCCGGCCTCCGTCGCAACCGGAGCCAGCGCCTCGAGCGGCTCGGCGTGGGCGCTCTGGTCGACGCAGAACCAGCGCACGCCGTGCTCGGCGAGCAGCCACTCGAGCCCTGGCGCGTAGGCGCACTCCGGCAGCCAGAAGCCGCCGCCCCAGCCGAACCGCCGCCGGTGCGAGCGAATGCCGGCGTCGAGCTGCAGCCGCAGGCCCGTCCGCGTCGCCAGCAACGGCAGCACCGCGTGCGTCGCCGCCGAGGCCGCCAGTGCCACCCGTCCCCCCTCCACGGCCGCCTGGAAGGCACGCAGCGGATCGCCTCCGGCGGCGTCGAGCAGCTCCAGCGCGTGCCGGTACCGCGCCAGCTCGGCCTCGCAGGCCGCCCGGCACTCCGCCGGCACCTGCGGCGCGTCCGCTTCCGCGGCACCGATGCGCCACTCGATCAGGAACTTGCGCAGCCGTTCCGCCACGCCCTTGTCCTCGAGCTGATCGGCGAGCACGGGGGTGATCGTCATCGTCACCCGATCGGCCACCTCGAGGACCGGCAGGTAGGACCTGATCGCCGCGTCGAACAGCCACTCCTCGCCGAAGGGGTAGGTCCCAAACCCCTCGACGTACGGCATGTGGGAATGCAAGACGATCGCCAGGTCGCCAATCGTTTGTGGGCCGGCGGGTCCTGTCGCCGATTTGGCTCCACCACCCCTTTCGGGGTGGTCCCCCAAATCGACGCCACCCCCCGGCAGCCGCGCCTCCGGTTCACGCATGGCAAACAGCCAGAAAGTCCAACGCCTTGTCGAGGTCTCCGTTTCTCAAGTTGAAGTCCTGGGCCGTGATCGCCGGGGTGAAGCGGCCGTAGAACCGGTCGGTGACGCCGAGCCGCTTGTGGACGCTGTCCCAGCCGAGCTTCAGCGCCAGCTCGTGGACGCGCAGCTTCCGCGCGTGGAAGAGGCCTAGCAGCTCGACCCGGCCGAAATGCTCTTCGCAGAGCTGGCGGAACTCCGCCGCTCGGTACTCGCGCACGTGCCATGGGTTGTCCGACTTCTCGGCCCCGGGCGGGGCCAGGGTCAGCAGGTTGGGGGTCGAGACGTAGGCCACCCCACCGGGGGCGAGCATCGACTTGAAGTGGTCGAGGATCGCGCCGGGGTCCTGAATGTGCTCGATCGTCTGCAGGAAGACGACGGCGTCGCAGGGCTCGGCGAAGCTCTCGACGAGATCGCGCTCGAAGCGCAGATTCGGTCGCACGTAGCGCAGGCGGGCGTGCTCGTGGGCGTCCGGGTTGGCGTCGACGCCGACCACGCTTGCCGCCCCCGCCGCGGCGAGGACGTCGGATCCATAACCCTCGCCGCAAGCCATGTCGACCACGCGTTTTCCGTCTATTCGCGCCGCGATCCACTCGTAGACGGCCAGATGCCGCCGGTACCAGTAGTTCTCCTCCGGCACGTCGGGGAGGGTGCGCTCGCCGGTCAGCGGCAGGGGCGGAACTCCCGGGGGCTGGTCGAGTTGGAGATATTCGCGCTGCACAGACGGGACGCTATTGCGGCGTCGGCCCTTATGCGTTACGCCGGGCGGTGTAGCGTTCCCGGCCCGATGCCGGCCTCCCCCACCGCGACCCCGGAGCACATCAAGGACGTCAACACCCGCTACCACGACGCGGCAGCGGATGAATACAACGCCAAGTGGGGGATCGACTTCGGCGCCACCGGCCAGGACCAGGTGCGTCTGAAGCTGGCGAAGGCCCTCGGCGACCTCGACGGCATCCGCTTCGGCGACGGGCTCGAGATCGGTTCCGGAACCGGCTACTTCTCGCTCAACCTGATGCAACAGGGCATCGTCGAGCGGCTGACCGCGACCGACATCTCGCCCGGCATGCTGCGCTGCCTCGCCAGCACCGCCGACGCCCTCGGCTTGGAGGCGGAGACCGTCGCCACCGACGCCGAGCAACTGCCGTTCGAGGACGAGAGCTTCGACCTCGTATTCGGCCACGCGGTCCTGCATCACATACCCGATCTGGAGCGGGCGCTGGCCGAGTTCCGCCGCGTCCTGCGCCCCGGCGGCGCGATCGCCTTCTGCGGTGAGCCGTCCCGCTACGGCGACCGCCTGGCGGCTGGTCCGAAGCGCGCCGCACTGTTCGCCGCGCCCGCCTGGCGGCGACTGGTGGGCGCCAGTCCCCGCGCCGTACCCGAGGGCGAGCAGTCCAACGGCCATGCCCTGGAGGGGGAGGTCGACGTCCACGCCTTCGCCCCGGCCGATTTGCGCCGGCTCCTGCGCGACGCGGAGTTCGAGCAGCGCCGGGTCGGCGGCGAGGAACTGCTCGCCAACGCCTGGGGCTGGGGACTGCGAACGGTCGAGTCGACCGCCGAACCGGAATCGGTCTCCTACGGCTGGAGACGGTTCGCCTTCAACAGCTACATCGCCCTGCAGAAGGTCGACACCAAGCTCCTCGAGCCCCGCCTCCCCGCCGAGCTCTTCTACAACCTCGTCCTCTCCGCCCGCAAACCGGCCTGAGCGCAAAGGCGGGCTGTGACCGCCGCCAGTGTCGCCCGAACCCGATCGGCTTCGTTGCGGACCTGCGCTTCGGTAAAGCGGAGCACGGTGAGCCCCGCCGCCGTGTGGGTCTGATCTCGTTCTCGGTCGCGCAACTGCTGCGCCGGCGTGCGATGGTCGCGGGGTCCATCGGTCTCCACGACCAGGCCGAGGTCGGGCCAGTGGAAGTCGACCCGGAAGCCGTTCACGTGCGCCTGCAGCTGGGGAGCCGGTAGGCCAGTGGCGCGGACGATTCGCAGGAACCGCAGCTCCAACAGCGTGTCCGCGAAGCCACCGCCTTGCTCGTCGAGCAACGACCTGAGGCGAGCTAGACCGGCTCGGCGGGGTAGGGACTCGATCGCACACCGCAGTCGATGAGCGTCGATCAGGTCGAGGCGATCCGCCTGGTTGATCGCACGCAGCAGTAGCGGGTCGCCCACGCACGTCGCCAGGTCGACGAGCGTCGTGACGACGTCCGTCACCGGGATCCCGTCGACGACGCAACGTTGGATCGACTCGATGTCGCGTCGTTGGCGCACCGCTATGCCCGGACGCCGCCGCGGCCAACCGTGCGGAACGACGACCTCGATGTCCAAGCCGCGGAAGGGACGCAGTATGCGCCACAGCGCTGCCGCGCTGCGATGACTGAGGAGGGCGCTGTCGCCACAGCTCAAAACGGCCCCCATCCATCGACCGTGTTGACTCACCGCTGGCCTACCGACCGCGTAGACCCCACGCCAAAGCGGGTGTAGACGCGCTCTGGCGATTCGGTGCTTGATCGAGTCTGGGCCGAACCCGAGGGCAAGTAGCTGCGAACGGGAGAGGACTCCGTGCTGTGCCCTCGCGAGCTGCCACACCAGAGCCGCGCCTTCGGAGGGGTTTTGGGGGTCCATAGTGCCCCCAAAGGCCTCCGCGTCCCAAGAGTCTCCCCCCTTGTCTAGGTGGCCACGCGCAAATAGCGCCCCTCTTTTCGCGCCGTACTACTCGCCGCTGCGGCGGACGCGGTAGAGCTTGGTGCGGGAGTCGAAGCCCTTGAGGCGTTTCTCGCCTGCGAAGGAGTAGTCGAAGTCGTCGCCAGCCGCCTTTCTGGCGGTGGCGTCGACGAGGACGCTGCCGGGCTTGGCGATGGCGGTGAGACGGCTGGCGAGATTGACGGGTCGACCGTAGTAGTCGCCCGCCTGCGCGTGGACGGAGCCGTGGGCGATCCCCGCCCGCAGGCGCGGGAACTCGTCTCCTTCCTCGTCAGCCGCGTCGACCATCCGCAGGGCCGCCTCAGTCATCGCCTCCGCGTCGGTGGAGACCAGCATCGCCGCGTCGCCGATCAGCTTCACCAGGCGCACCGGCGGTTCGGCGACCGCGGTCGCCAGCTCGTCGAGGCGGCTGGCGATCAGGCCGAGCTCTTCGGTCTCGACCTGCTCGCCGAGCTTGGTGAAGCCGACCAGGTCGGCAAAGCAGACGGACAGGTTCGAGATCGCGCCCGGCTCGCCGGCGGCGATGTCGGCGGTTCCGATCACGTCGCGGCGGATCTGCTCGAGCATGTGGGTGCGGAAGGCGTAGGTGAGGATCGGCTCGAACAGCGGCAGCATGTTCTCGGCGGCCGCGGCGAAGCGCAGCGCCAGATCGCGCTCGGTGTCGCCCGGCTGCATCAGGGCGCGGATGACCAGCTCGCGGTTGGCCTCGGCGATCCGCGCCGTCGCCATCCCGACCGTGCGCGTCACCTGCAGCATCCCGTCTTCGGGCAACCCGGCGTCGCGAAACGCCTTCACCCTTTTCGCCGTCTCCAGATCCGCCTCTGACACCGAGCGCTCGTCCGGGTCCGGGTAGGGAACGCCGAGGGCGGCGCTCGTGCGCTGCAACAGGTCGAGGTCGAGACCGGACAGCTCCGCGACTTCGCGCGGCGTGTAGCGCGGACCCTGTCCGGCGAACGCCCGCTCCACCGGCAGCAGCGCCAGCCTCCCCCCTTCGACCGCTTCGCGCAGCTCCTCCAGCGGCACGCCTTCGGCGGCGAGCCGTTCGAGCAGCTCGCAGCGCGCCTCGCGGGCCTGCCCCTCCAGCCCCTCGAGCAGTCCCTCGGCCTCGAAGTCGATCGTCATGCGGTCGCAACGCTACCGCCGCGGCGGGGATCGCCGCCGCCGCTGAGCGCTCCGCTGGCGGGATCGCGGGCGACCGCCTGGACGCCGCCGAAGAAAAGGTTGAGGTGCGGCCGCCGCAGGACCGGGATGCCGCGATCCTCGATCCGGGTCAGAGCCTCCTCCTCGATCCCCGGCTCAGCCTGGACAACGCCCTGCTCGAAGTGCAGCCGTGGCGCCCGCACCGCCTCGTCGGCGCTCATCCCCTGCTCGATCGCCCGCACCACGGTCTGCAGAATCGCCGAGCGGATCCGGTTGGAGCCGGCGCTCCCCAGCCCAAGCTCGATCTCGCCGTCGCGCAGGACCACGGTCGGCGCCATCATCGACGGCACCCGGCGGCCCGGCGCGATCGCGTGGAAGCCGAGCGGGTTGAGGTCCTCCTCGCCGAGCATGTTGTTGAGGATCACGCCGGTGCCGGGGACGAGCACCCCGGAGCCGGAGCCGTTCGAGCAGGTGACGCTGGCGCACATCCCCTCGCCATCGAGGACGGAGATGTGCGTGGTCGAGCCGAGCAGGTCGCCGGCGCGCAAGTCGAGCGCTGCCGGGTCGAGCAGGGTCGTCGGCAGCCCCTCGCCATAGAGGCCCTCGGCGAACTCGGGACCGCGGGCCAGGTTGGCGGCGTCCATCGCGGCGACCAGCTGCTCCGGCCCACTCTGTGGGCCCAACCGCTCGAGCAGGCCGAGGGCGTATGCGATCAGGATGCCCCCCGAGGACGGCGGGGGGTTGGTCAGCACCTCGGTGCCCCGGAACTGCGCCCGGATCGGCGGACGCTCGATCGCCTCGTAATGGGCAAGGTCGGTCGGCCCCAGCGTGCCGCCGTGCTCGCGAACGAAGCCGCTCAGAGCGGTCGCGACGTCGCCGCGGTAGAACGGCTCGGCACCCTCGGTCGCAAACCGTTCCAGCGCCGTGGCCAGTTCCGGGAAGCGGAACACGTCCCCCTCGCCCAGCCGTCGCCCCCCGGGCGCGTACAGCTCCCGCGTCTCCTCCAAGAGCTCGTGAATCGGCCAGAGGATCTCGAAGATGTATGCCTGCTGGGCGTTGACGGGCGCGCCCTCGCGGGCAAATCCGATCGCCGGCGCGGCGAGATCGGCCAGCGGCACGGTGCCGAAGCGATCGAGCGCCAGCTCCAGCCCCGCTGCCGTCCCGGGGACGCCGCAGGAGGCCGGCCCGACGTAGAACGTCTGCACGATCTCGGTGTCGAAGTGAACCGGGACGGGCACCAGCTCGACCCCACGCTCGACCCCGTCGAGCCCAGGCGCCGCGACGAAGAAGTCGACCAGGACCGTCTCCTCGCCGCGGTGGACGATCATGAAACCGCCCGCGCCGAAGCCCGTCAACGGGCTCTCCAGGGCAAACGAAGCGAGGACCGCGGCTACCGCGGCGTCGACCGCGTTGCCGCCGTCGCGGAGGACCTGTGCACCCGTCTCAGCGGTAAGCGGATGGCCCGCCGCTACGACGCCGGCCAACTCTTACCCAGGCAGGAACTCTGGGACGTCGAGGCTGCTGAGCTCGCCGGCCTTCTCGGAGCGGGCCGGCCGGCCCGCGTCTTTGGTGCGGCGGATCGTCGGCTCGGCCACGCGCCGCGGCGCGCTGCGGCCGTCGAAGCGGGTGGCTACGACGGTGACCCAGATCTGGTCGCCCAGCTCCTCGTCGATGTTGGCGCCGAAGATGATGTTGGCGTCGGGGTGGGCGGCCTCTCCGACCAGCTTCGCCGCCTCGCTGACCTCGACCAGCGAGAGGTCGGCGCCGCCGGTTATCGAGAGCAGGATCGCGCGGGCGCCCTCCATCGAGGTCTCCAGCAGCGGCGAGGAGATCGCTTTTTCGGCGGCCAGGAGGGCACGGCCCTCGGGCCCGCTGCCCATGCCGATCCCGAGCAGCGCCCGGCCGGCGTCGGACATGATCGTCCGCACGTCGGCGAAGTCGAGGTTGATCAGCGCCGGCAGCGTGACCAGGTCCGAGATCCCCTGCACGCCCTGACGCAGCACGTCGTCGGCGACCTGGAAGGCCTCGACCATCGAGGTCTGCTGATCGAGCACTTCGAGCAGGCGGTCGTTGGGGACGACGATCAGGGTGTCGACCTCGGCGGCCAGTTCGTCGATCCCGGCGTTGGCCTGGTTGCCGCGCTTGGAACCCTCGAAGCTGAACGGCTTGGTGACGATGCCGACGGTCAGCGCGCCGACCTCGCGGGCGAGACGGGCGATCACCGGCGCCGCGCCGGTGCCGGTGCCACCGCCGGCGCCAGCGGCGACAAAGACCATGTCGGAGCCCTTCAGCAGGCGCTTGATCTTGTCCTGCTCCTCGAAGGCGGAGCGGTGACCGACCTGGGCGTCGGCACCGGCGCCGAGGCCGCGCGTCTGCTCTTCGCCGATGTGGATGGTGACGTCGGCGACGCAGAGCTGCAGCGACTGCAAGTCAGTGTTGACGGCCATGAACTCGACCCCTGGCACGTTCGCGTCGACCATCCGGTTGACCGCGTTGACGCCGGCCCCACCGACGCCGACGACCCGGATCACGGGCTGGTGCGGCTGCCCGCTCCCCGGCGGCTCGTACTCGGGTTCCTCCCGCCCGTAGCGAGGAGCTTCCGGCTCCACGGGCTGCCGAGCAACGGGCTCCTCAAAGACCCTTTTCAGCCTTTCGGGAGGGGACTCCTGACGCTTTTCTTCGAGAGCTGGCTCGCGGGGTCCCGCAGCATCAGACGCTCCTCCGGCGGGTGGTGCGGGGTTGGGTTCCTCGCCCGCAGTCTGCGAGGACGGGGTGCCCGACCCCGCGACAGGACCCGCCGGCCGACTGACTGGTCCCTCAGGTGGATCCGACGGAGGGTCGTCGGCAGTCGAGCGGAAGAGGTCGGAGAGCGGCCCTTCGCGCATGCTTGCCCTCTTACGCCGACTCATTCGCCAGGACCTCCTCAGCCAGCTCGCGGTAGTAGTTCGCGGCGTTGCTCTGAGGATCGTACTTGAGCACGCTGGCGCCCTTCACCGGCGCCTCGGCGAATTTGATCGCCTTTTTGATCCGCGACCGGAAGAGGTCGGACAGCGGACCCTCACGCATGCTTGCCCGCTTGTTACGCCGAGCCATGGGACAGAACCTCCTTCGCCAACTCCCGGTAGTAGTTCGCGGCACTGCTGGCGGAATCGTACTTGAGCACGCTGGCGCCTTTCACGGGCGCCTCGGCGAATTTGATCGTCTTGCGGATGCGGGACTTGAAGACGAGATCGCCGAAGTTCTCCTCGAGGATCTCGACCGCCTCCTTGGCGTGCACGGTGCGCGTGTCGAGCATCGTCGGCAGGATGCCCTCGATCCTGACGTCCGGGTTGAGGTTCTCCTGGATCATCTTCAGCGTGTTCTGGAGCTGGACCAGTCCGCGCATCGACAGATACTCGCACTGCACCGGGACGATCACCTTGCTCGCCGCGGTGAGCGCGTTGATCGTCAGCAGGCCAAGGCTGGGCGGGGTGTCGATGCAGACGAAGTCGTAGTCCCCCTCGACCTCTTTCAGCGCTTTCTCCAAGGAGCGCTCGCGGCCGATCTTGGTGCTCATCGCGATCTCCGCCCCCGCCAGGTCGATCGAGGCGACGGCGATGTCGATCTCGCGTTTCTGGATGATCTCGGCGATCGGCATGTCGTGCACGAGCACGTCATAAAGGCTCTTCTCG